>DATNCZ010000467.1:0-4561 GCA_035553335.1 Gemmatimonadaceae bacterium | reverse complement strand
CGATAGCGTGCGCGCAAGCAACCAACCTCACTGGCGCCGGATCGAGCTTCGCGTACCCGATCTACTCCAAGTGGGCCGCCATGTACGCGGCCAAGACTGGAGTGAAGATCAACTACCAGTCGATCGGCTCGAGCGGTGGTATCCGCCAGCTGTCCGACGAGATCGTGGATTTCGGCGCAACCGACGGGCCGATGACCGACGAGCAGCTCGCGAAGGCGAAGGGCGGCGCGATCCTGCACTTCCCGACGGTTCTGGGTGGTGTCGCGGTGACCTACAATCTTCCGGGCGTGACGCAGCCGCTCAAGCTCACTGGACCGGTGCTGGCCGACATCTTCATGGGCGGCATCACCAAGTGGAACGACTCCCGCGTCGCGGCACTCAATCCCGGCGTGAAGCTTCCATCCACTGACGTGATCGTGGTACACCGTGCCGATGGCAGCGGCACGACGTTCATCTTCAGCGACTATCTCGCAACCGTCAGCACGCCATGGGCGGCCAAGGTGGGTCGAGGACAGAGCCTCAACTGGCCAGTGGGACTGGGCGGTAAGGGCAGCGAAGGCGTTACGGGCCAGGTCAAACAGCTTCCAGGCGCAGTCGGTTATGTCGAGCTGTCGTACGCCAAGCAGAACAAGCTTCCGGTTGCGCTGATCAAGAATGCCGCGGGCGAGTGGGTTGCCCCGACGCTGCAATCGGTTACAGCAGCCGCGGCTGGAGCGGCGGCAAGGATTCCCGCGAATACCGATTACCGCGTCTCGATCGTGAATGCGCCGGGCAAGGGTGCGTATCCGATCTCCTCGTTCACGTGGATACTCGTTTACGAGCACCCCAAGGACGCCGCGAAGGGAAAGGCACTCGCCAACTTCCTGCGTTGGGCATACACGGACGGCGAGTCGGTCGCAGGATCGCTCGACTACGCACCACTGCCGGCAACGATGGTTCGTCGGCTTGACGCACGTCTCACCACGCTCGGAGCGGGCAAGTAACCATGCGGATATCCGCCGTGCTACTCTCAGTCGCCGTGTTGCTCCCGCCGACGCTGAAGGCCCAGGACTCGACCCGGACCGATACCACCAAAACAGTTACGAAGGTAACGATTCCGATCGACTTCTCCGGCGTCGTATTCGGCAATTACCAGTATCAGGCCGCTGCCGGCGCGAACAAGAACCAGAACAAGTTCGACGTCGAGCGCGCCTACCTCACGTTCAAGATGCCGGCCGGCGATCGCGCCAGCATCCGCGTAACCGGCGACCTGTACCAGCAGACAGCCTCCGGCAGCGATTCATACTACAAGGGCTGGGTGCTGCGCGCCAAGTACGCGTACCTGCAGTACGATTTTCTCAAGCCGAAGAAGAGCGGCGACTGGGGCTTCGTCAGCAGGATCGGTCTCCTTCACACGATGTTCATCGACCACGAGGAAAACTTCTGGCCGCGCTGGCTGTCGCTGACTCCGGTCGAGCGAGCCGGCTACTTCTCGTCCGCGGACGCGGGAATCGCCGGAATCGTTACGTTGCCCAACAAATTGGGCGAAGCATATCTCGCCGTGACCAACGGATCCGGATACGCATCGCGCGAGACTGACAGGTTCAAGGACTATCAGGCGCGCCTCACGATCACACCTCTCGGCAACAGCGACATGTCGTATCTCCGTACACTCGCGATCGACGGATGGGTGTATCGCGGCGATCTCGCCAGCAAGTTCGTGAATGGCGGGACCGGTCAGCTCGGTCCGATAGGTACCGGACTGGAACGCAACCGCTACGGTGGCTTCGTCGGAATTCGCGATCCGCGTCTCGTGCTCGGTGTGGACTACGCGCAACGGCAGGACGGAATGGACACTGGTGCGAACACGGCTGCCTCTCCGGCCGGAATCGCCGATAGCACCGGGCGTCTCGTTGCAGGCTACGTCGTCGCCAAGCCATTCAGGATGATCGACTCGAAATCGACGATTCCGCTCGGCATCGTGTTGAGATACGACCAGGTAACGCCAAACACGTCCACCAGTCCCAAGATCAACACGTTCATCGGCGGCCTCAGCTGGGATCTGACTTCCAAGACTTCGATATCGCTCGATTATCAGGAAGCGACACCGGCCAACGGCGCGCCTGTCGCACCTACAAAGACTTACTACATGCACTGGGTTGCGAATTTCTGACCACGAACGTCATGACGCACCGCTCCTTACGCTCCTTACGATGAGTTGACATCCCGAACCATACCGGCTGCGCCGCATCGCGCAGCCGGTATGGTTTTTTAGCGTGCGCCAGCGGCGGAGTTCTTCGAGCTCCCCGCCCGCCGAGAGCCGGACATCGATCGTTTGCTGGCCGCCGAGGCGCACGGTGGCGCTGTCCGATGTCGGTCTCGCCTCAGCGGTGGTATGATTCGTGACTCCAACCATCCACGCGCATGAACCCCACCAGTTCAACCAGCAGAGTACTCGCCGTCTGCCTCGCAGTCCTGTCAGCCGCCGGCGCGCTCAACGCGCAGGAACCCCGCGTTCGCGCACGAGCGCTTGGCGTCGCACCCGGCATATTCACGCCGGGAAAGCAGAACGCAATTACCGACGTCGCCGGCGTGCTCGTCGGACAGTCGACAGTGATCGCTGGCGATTCGGTACACACAGGCGTGACCGCGATTCTTCCGCACAGTGGCAACATGTTCTTCGACCGTGTCCCGGCAGCCGTGTTCGTCGGGAACGCATTCGGCAAGCTGGTCGGCGCGACACAGCTCAAGGAGCTGGGTGAGCTGGAGACGCCGATCCTGCTTACGTGCACGCTGTGTGTGTGGCGCGCGGCAGATGCGCTCACCGCGGAGCTGTTGAGCATGCCCGGAATGGAGAACGTGAGATCGATCAATCCTGTCGTCGGCGAGACGAACGATGGAACGTTGAACGCAATCCGATCGCGCCCCATCTCCCCGGCAGACGTCCACCACGCGCTTGCATCGGCGAATAGCGGACCGGTCGCTGAAGGGAGCGTGGGCGCCGGTGCGGGGACCATCGTATTCCAGTGGAAGGGCGGCATCGGCACGTCGTCACGCGTGCTTCCGGCGCCGCTCGGCGGCTGGACCGTGGGCGTGCTCGTTCAGACCAACTTCGGAGGAGTGCTCCAGGTAATGGGTGCGCCGGTTGGCCGCGAGCTCGGCAAGTACGCGTACAAGAACGACGTCGAGCACCAGCGCGGCGATGGATCCGTGATGATAGTCGTCGCAACCGACGCGCCGCTTTCGGACCGAAACCTCGAGCGCCTCGCGGCGCGCGCAATGATGGGAATCGCGCGCACGGGGTCGAGCGCCTCGAACGGATCAGGCGACTACGTGATCGCGTTTTCCACCGCGGAAGGAGTGCGTCGCCGGATCAGCATGTCGAGCGGAAGCTTGCAGGATCGGAAGCCCGTGTTGCGGAGCACGCAAGACGTATCGAACGACGACATGTCGCCACTGTTCGAAGCGGTGATCGAATCGACGGAAGAAGCGGTTTACAATTCGCTGTTCATGGCGACATCGGTGACAAGCGAAGGCCGAACCGTCGACGCGATACCACTGGATCGCGTGCGCGAGATACTGGCGAAATACAACGTCGGGAAGCGATAGCACGCTGCGCCGCGGTTAACTTTGCGTATGGTCTTTGGCTTTGGCACCAAGCGGCGGCGGGAGCGTCTTCGCAAGCAGCCGTTCCCGCAAGCATGGCGCGCCATCGTAGAGCGAAATCTTCCGGTATTCCGCCGCCTTCCGGCCGCGGATCAAACCGAGCTGCTCGGCCACGTGCAGGTATTTCTCGCCGAGAAGCACTTCGAAGCGAGCGGCGGACTCGAAATGACGGACGAGATCCGCGTGACGATCGCCGCGCAGGCGTGCATGCTGTTGCTGCATCGCGAGACCGACTACTATCCCGAGCTCACCTCGATCATCGTGTATCCATCGGGATACACCGCGTACGAGCAACGTCCAATCGGTGGCTGGATCTGGGAGGAAGGCGGACAGGAACGACTGGGACACACCGCGCGTGAGCTGCGTGCGATGGTGCTGGCATGGGACGCCGCGAAGCAGGGCGCAGCCGATCCAGGCGATGGAAGGAACCTCGTCCTGCACGAATTCGCGCATCAGCTGGATTTCGAGAATCTCGCCGCGGACGGAACTCCGGAACTGCAGACGAGAGGGGCCTACGTCGCGTGGGCGCGCGTGATGAGCGCTGAACTCCGGGCGTTGCGCCATGCCGACGACGCCGGCCTTCCGACCGTTCTGGACACGTACGGGGCAACGAATCCCGCTGAATTTTTTGCCGTAGCCACGGAAGCGTTCTTCGAGCTGCCCCGGGCATTGCAGGAGCGGCACCCCGACTTGTTCCGTGAGCTTCGCGAATTCTATCGTCAGGATCCGACCACGTACTCGACGGAGCCGCAACCCGGCTGAGCGCGGGCAACCGTGGGGCGCCCGCCCGCGGGGGCCTTGCAGGGTGCGTGGAGTGGGCGACCGCATCGCCCAGGCGCCATTTGTATCGTCCGTTTGCGGCCGGGTTTAGCCATTCCGTGTCTGGCGCATCCTTGCGTTTTGAGTCATGTTGGAG
>DATNCZ010000466.1:0-2074 GCA_035553335.1 Gemmatimonadaceae bacterium | reverse complement strand
TGATCCGATCCGGTTTCGTAGATCTTGAAGAAGGTTGCGCCCTCCTTGCGCTGCCTGCGGATCGTCTCGATCAACTCGCCGGTGTCGTTGGCGTAGTCTGCGTTGCCTAGTACGTGCTGCTCGGGATTGAAACCAATCGCGTCTTCGTGTCCGCCGAGGATCGAGATCGCCATCCCGCTTATGCGTAGCCGCGGCCCGGGAATCTCGCCGCTCTCGATCGCGTTGCGCACAGCTGCGTCTGCCGGCCCCGCGCCCTCCGTCCCCATGTCGCGTTCGGCGGTGAAGCCCGCCATCAGATCTTCTTTCGCTGCAAGCACTGCTTCGATCGTGCGCTGCGGCGCGGATTCGTCCACCGTCTGCATTCCTTCCGACGGAGGTGCCGGATGCAGGAAGAGATGCACGTGCGCGTCTATCAGACCCGGCATCAGCGTCATGTCACCCAGGTCGATCACCTTCACTCCCGCCGGATGCGGCACCGATGTGCCGGCGGCCTGGATGCGTCCACCCTGCACCAGCACTTCGCCGGGACTCACGATTCTGCCCGGCACCACTTCGAACAGTCGTGCCGCGTGCAGCACGATCGGTTGCCGGCTCGTTGCCGATGCAGGTCGCGCCGCCTGCGCTGACCCGGCGGAGGGTGCGACCGTGAACAACATCCAGGCCGCAGTGAGACACACCATGCCTTTCATGCAATCTCCTTCGGATTTGTCGAGCTGCTCATCGTCGGCGCTGGCGCAATCAGTGTGACTGCGCGCCCGAGTAGACCAGCTTTCCGCCAACGATAGTGTAGAGAACCTTTGTGCCGAGTATGGAATCGTCGGGCACCGTCATGATGTTGCGAGAGAGCACGGCGATGTCGGCCCACTTGCCGGGCTTGAGTGATCCCGTCTGACGATCGTGGAACTCCACGTACGCACCGTTCGTAGTGTAAGTCTGGAGCGCCTGCTCGCGGCTCAACTTCTGCGCGGGGAAGAACGCCGAATCGGTGCCGACCATGTCGCGCGTCACGCTGCAATGGAACGAGGCGATCGGACTGATGTCCTCGACGGGAACGTCGGTACCGTTGGTGACGACAGCGCCGGTCTTCCACAGTGATTGCCACACGTACGCACCCTCCTGCGCGCGCTGCATGCCAAGTCGCGGGAGAACGTACGGTGCGTCGGAGCAGGCGTGGATGCCCTGCATCGATGCGACCACTCCCATCTGTGCGAAGCGCGGGATGTCGGCAGGATTCAGGTGCTGCGCGTGCTCGATCCGCCAGCGCAGCGTGTCGCTCTTCACATGATGCTCATTGAAGACGGACTGATACATATCGAGCGTCTCCTTGTTGGCGCGATCGCCGATTGCGTGCACCGAGATCTGGAAGCCGTGCGCGATGCCGATCTCCGCAATCTCCTTGATTCGCGGCATTGACGTGACGTTGAGGCCGGTGTTCTTGGGATCGTCGTCGTACGGCTGCAGCATCCATGCACTTCTGGAGCCGAGCGCGCCGTCGGCGGTGACCTCTCCGATGGCGCGCACGGTGAGGTGTCCATTTCCGTCATCGATGATGCGGTGCGCCGTGAGCGAATCGACGTCGTCCGGGCGCACCTCGTTCCCGCTCACCAGGATGTAGAGGCGGAGCGGCATGTCGCCCGCGTCCACCATCTTCTTGATCGCGTCGATCGTTGCGAACGACTCGCCCATGTCCTGAAAGGTCGTGACGCCGTTGGCGAGCGCGTTCTGCGTGGCGAGGTGGATTTCATTGGTGAAATTCGCGCGCGCCTCTTCCGGCGACCGCGATGCGAGACTCTTCGCGAGTGCGGCGCGAAGAAGCGACTGGGCGCCGTCGACGAGAACACCGGTGGGCTGGCCGCTGGCGTCCTTGATGATGCGCCCGCCCGGTGGATTCGGCGTCGAAGAGCTGATTCCCGCAAGCCGGAGCGCCGCCGCATTGGCGATCAGTGCATGGCCGCTGGCATGGGTGAGCACGACCGGATTGTTCGGCGCGGCCTGGTTGATGAGGTCGTTGGTCTGGAAGCCCTCGACCACGCGCCCCGGAGAGACGTTCCACTTTTCCTGATGCCAGCCGCTT
>DATNCZ010000465.1:0-4562 GCA_035553335.1 Gemmatimonadaceae bacterium | reverse complement strand
TTGGATACGACATCCGCGACGTCGATGAGTCAGCATATGGCGGAGGCACCGATGACCAGGTCGCGGGGCACCAGCTCATTCGAATCAGCGCAACTGGCGCGGTCGACACGCTCATGCAGGGATGGTCATACTGGACGCATGGCGACAAGGTCGACCCTCCACTCGAGGACCAGTCCATCGATCACCCCAACTCAATCGATTTCGATCTCTACGGCGGAATAATCGCCTCGTTCCGCAACCTCGGCGCGATCGTGAAGATCGATCCGAACACACACAAGGTCCTCTGGCAGCTCGGCGGCGCGCGCAATCAATTCACGTTCATCAACGATCCGCAAAACGGGTTCAGCGGGCAGCATTCAGTGCGCGTCTTACCGAACGGCCATTTCCTCCTGTTCGACAACGGCGTGTCCAATACGCCCGGCGCTTCACGAGCAGTTGAATACGCAGTCGATGAATCGGCCAAGACGGCGACGATGGTATGGCAATATGTCCCGCAGCCGTCCGTATTCAATCAGTTCACCGGATCGGTGCAGCGGCTTGTTAACGGGAATACGGTAGTCGCGTGGACCAACTTCGGACTTATCGACGAAGTCGCACCAAGCGGCGCGCTCGTAAATCGCATGCAGCTCAACTCCGCGCCCGGCGTCGCCGCCACCGCAGCGTATCGCGCGATTCGCATCGACAATCTTTATCGCTACGTCAAACCCTGAGTGCCGTGCTGCGGCGCCTCAACGAGGCGCTGGCTGGCCGCCGGGATTCCAGTGCGGCACCGGGCCATCCGCCAGAATTCTTACCGCCTTCACACCCGCCTGAATGACGCGCGTCATATGATGGAAATCGACGCGCGACAGCTCGTCCGACGGCTTGTGGTAGTCCGTGTGCAGGTTGTAGCTCGACATCGTGTGCGCCGGAATGCCCATCTCCGCATAAGCGATGTTGTCACTCCGCTCGAAGAAGTGCTGGTCCGGGCGCTTGTCGGGACCAATCGGCAGGCCCGCGGCTGCGAACATCGGCCCCATCGTCGAGCGGTCGTATCCGGTCAGCCATGCGCGTCCCACGCCGCCTGCCAACGAGTCCGGGCGACCGATCATCTCGATCTCGAGATTCGACACGACGGCCTTGAGCGCAACCGGCGGATGCTGGATGAACCAGCGAGTACCCAGCAGGCCGACCTCCTCGCCCGTGGTAGCGACAAAGAGGATGCTGCGCCGCGGTGCCGGTCCAGCCGCGATCGACCGGGCGATCTCCACAACGGCCGTAGTGCCGGATGCATCGTCGTCCGCGCCGTTGTAGATCGAATCGCCGTCAACGGCCTTGCCGATCCCGAGGTGGTCATAGTGAGCGTCCACGAGCACCACTTCCTGGGATAGAGCCGGATCGCTTCCACGGATCATCCCCACCACGTTGACTCCGAGCTTGCGACGGTCGGCGGGAAAGGTGTCGAGTGCCGCGAAACTCGCCGCCAGCGTCAGCCGCTCCTGCCCGTTGGCCCTGCGCGTGACAGCGATCGGAACGCGCTGGAAATAGCCGCTATCACCCTGTGGAACCAACCCGATCGACCTCATTTGCCCGGCGATGAATGCCGCGGCCTTCGCGGAGCCACGCGAGGCGGTCATGCGTCCTTCCATCGAGTCGTCGGCCAACGCCGACATCACAGCCCGCACATGCGATTCCGCGACCGGGGCGTCGGCCGCCACCGGCTGGCGCGGAATTCCCGCGGATGCACAGGCAACGACCCCGAATATGGCTATTACGCCGGTCGTGCCGAGGGATCGTTTTATCATTCTATTCATCTACTGATGTCTCACTCGAATGAAATTCCGCTGTAACAGGAACCGATCCAGTCACAAACGCGGTGGAATTGTCGTGCATATTGGTCATCAATGCAACGTGCTACAGTCAAAGCGAGCGCCAAGCTCGCGCTTCTGGTCGTCATACTGGCCGCGACCTTCATCGTCGCGCGCCATCTGGGGCTGTCGCACGGGGGGATGACCAAATTTGCCCAGCGTGCGCGGGCGCTGCGCGATGCCCCGTATGCTGTGCCGCTCTTCCTGCTGGTTTATGCAGTCGCCGGGACGCTGGGTGTGCCCGGCTCAGTGCTTACGCTGACGGGGGGAGCAGTGTTCGGCTTCGAGCTGGGCACGCTCCTCAACTGGATAGGAGCCTCGATCGCCGCGATCGGCGGCTACTGGCTCGCCAGACTGCTCGGCAAGGATGCTGTCGAACGCATCGGCGGGCGAAAGATCTACGCCCTCGAGAAACTGGCAGATGCCCACGCTTTCTCGACAGTCCTGCGGCTGCGGCTGATACCCGTGCTGCCGTTCAACGCCCTGAATTTTGCCTGCGGCCTCGTCGGGCTCGATTTCGCGTCCTATGTAGCCGGCACGATGATCGGCGACTTGCCAGTGACTGCCGCCTACACCTACTTCGCCGATGCCCTGCTCTCCGGGGTGGCCGGCGCCCGGCGCACCGCGTTGTTCCACGCATCGATCGCCGGCGCACTCCTGATCCTCCTCTCCTTCGTCCCCGGCATGATCAAGCGGGCCAGGGAACGCCGGGCCAAAGAAATTCGCGAGAGAGAAAGTCGAGCTTGACAGGCAGTTGAGTGAGATGTAGTGTATTAGGCAACTGGTACACCATAACACCGCTGTTATGCTAATCTCGCTGGATCCACAGGACACCAGACCCATCTACATCCAGATCGTGGATGAGGTACGACGTGCGCTCGTTCTCGGCACGCTGGCGCCGGACGGCCCTCTCCCATCGGTCAGGGACCTCGCTGTCAAGCTGCGAGTGAATCCGAATACCGTGAGCCAGGCTTATCGTGAACTCGAGCGGCAGGGCATGGTTTACGTGCGCCGAGGACAGGGGACGTATGCCTCACACGGCCAGACGGATGGAGTAGAGCGTCGCACACTGGCTGAAGGGGTCGCGCGGCGAGCTCTGCACGACGCGAGACGCAACGGGCTCGGCGTGGACGAGCTCGTCGACGCCATCCGAAGCTACGAAGCCCAACGCAAGCAAGAGGAACCACTATGACGAGCTCCCTACCAACGCGGCTCCGCGACGGCGAGCTCGCCGTCGATACACGAGGACTTACCAAGCGATTCGGCGATCAGGTAGCACTGAACGACGTGACGCTGCAGGTTCCGACAGGTGCCGTGTATCTGCTGGTTGGACCCAACGGCGCTGGAAAGAGCACGACGCTCAAGGTGCTGCTCGATCTGGTGAGGACCGAACAGGGGGCCGCGGAGGTGTTCGGCCTGGACACTCGCGAACGTGCGCCGGAAGTGCGCGCGAACGTCGGCTACGTGCCCGAGTTTCCCACGTGGGGATATGGATGGATGCGGGTCGGCCAGCTGCTCGAGCATCACGCTCTGTACTACCCAACATGGGACGCGGACTATGCGGCGAAGCTGATGCAGAAGTTCGATCTGCGCACGGATCGGAAGATGGGAGTGCTTTCCAAGGGACAGGCACGTCGCGTTCACCTGACGATGGCACTGGCACATCGGCCGCCGCTGCTGCTGCTGGATGAGCCGACCGACGGTCTCGATCCATTCATGCGCGACGAGACGCTCGGCGTGCTTGCAGACCATCTTGCCGCATCACCGACGACCGTCGTCCTTTCGACGCATCACGTCGAGGAAGTGGAAGGGTTGGCAGACCACATCGGCGTGTTGCGGAACGGAGAGCTGCGCGCGCAGATGTCGCGCGACGATCTCAACGCCGGCCTGCGCCGATATCGCGTCGAGATACCTGACGGCTGGAGCGGTGTAGCGTCGCTCAACGGCACAGTGCTCCGTCGTGTGGCCGCACCGCGCGAAGTGCAGTGGACGGTGTGGGGTCCGGAAGCCGAGATAGTTCAGATGCTGACGGGTTCGGGCGGAACGGTGCGCGAGGTGGCCCGCCTTTCACTGATCGACGCAACGCTCGCACTTCTCAACCCGAACGACTGACATACGATGACATCCACATCATTGCATCCAACGCCGTCGTCGCGGACCGTGGCGACCGAGCAATTTCGCGCTGTGGGGCTGGCGTTGCGGACGGAGGGAATCTTCTTTATCGCAGCGTTGATCCTGTTCGGTGCTCTCATCATCGTCTCCGCCGTACGGTTCGCGCATGGTGATCATTCACCGAACGCGCACATGGGATTCAGATACGGTAGTACAGGCGCCATTCCGATGTTTCTGGCTGGCCTTCTAATCCCGTTCGGCGTCTGGCGAAGCGAGGATCCTGCACGCCGTTCCTACCACTGGTCCATGCCTGTCGCGCGCGGACCGCATACCGTGATGAAGCTGTTGTCGGGCTGGGGATGGCTGATGATAGCGACTATACTGTATCTCCTCTTCATCATCGCGGTCGCGTATTCAGTCTCGATGATCACCGGCGAGCAGCCCTGGCAGCGTCCGACACCCGCATGGGAATGGGCGGTGGCATTCACCGCACCAACGCTTGGCTATCTGCTGACGTCCATCGCAGTCATTGGCAGCGACCATCCATGGCGCTGGATTGGCGGCATTCTCATCGGCTATGGCGTACTGCTCGCAGTGCTGAAG
>DATNCZ010000464.1:0-6084 GCA_035553335.1 Gemmatimonadaceae bacterium | reverse complement strand
GACGGCGCCACGTCGACCGGTGCGTTCCACGAGGGAATCAACTTTGCCGCGGTGCAGCGCTGTCCGCTCGTCGTGATCGTCGAGAACAACGGCTACGCATACTCGACTCCCGTCGCGAAGCAAACCGCCGCCAGGTCGTTCGTCGACAAGGCCATCGGCTATGGAATTCCTGGCGAGCAGGCGGATGGAAACGACGTGCTTGCAGTGTACGACGTCACCAAGCGTGCCGTCGATCGCGCGCGCCGTGGTGAAGGCGTGACGCTCATCGAGCTCATCACTTACCGCAGAAAGGGCCACGCCGAGCACGACAACCAATCGTACGTTCCGGAGGGCGAGATCGATCGCTGGGCCGCGGAGAACGATCCGATCGACCGTTTCGTGAAGGTGCTCCGCGCAGAAAAGGTGAAAGCATCGGAGCTCACTGCGATCGACGATCGAGTCAGGACGGAGATAGACACTGCAACCGACGTCGCCGACGCATCACCGATGCCGGAGCCCGTCGAGGCGCTGCGCGGTGTGTACGCGAATCAGGCGAACGTGCCGCCGTTGTGGTTCCGGGAAGACGTCAGCAGCGCGGTGGACAGCCACGAGCGCGCGTCGGGGTGGGGGACGTACGATGTCTGAAGTCACCTACCTCGAAGGGATTCGGCAGGCGCTGTTCGAAGAGATGGAGCGCGATCCCAACGTCTTCTGTCTCGGTGAAGACATCGGCACGTATGGCGGCGCATTCAAGGTCACTGACGGGTTGCAGGCCAAGTTCGGCGCATCGCGCGTGATCGACACTCCGATCTCCGAGATCGCCATCGTTGGCGCCGCCGCGGGCGCAGCGCATATGGGAATGCGCCCAGTGTGCGAGATGCAATTCATGGATTTCGTCTCGAATGCGTACGACATGCTCACGAACTACGTCGCCACCGCGCGCTACCGAATCGGCCTCGGATGTCCGATGGTCGTACGTGGTCCGAGCGGGGGCTACGTGCGCGGCGGACCGTTCCATTCGCAGAATCCAGAGGCTGCATTCTTTCACACGCCGGGGCTCAAGATCGTGAGTCCGGCGAGCGCCGCCGATGCGAAGGGACTGATGAAGGCAGCAATCCGCGACGACGACTGCGTGCTCTTCTTCGAACACAAGTATCTGTATCGGCGCATCAAGGAAGTGATGCCGGCCGGCGATCACGTCGTGCCGATCGGGAAGGCCCGCACAGCCAGGGAAGGAACGGACGTTTCGGTGATTACCTATTCGGCGACGCTCTGGAAGGCGCTGGAAGCGGCCGAAATCATGCAGGCGGAAGACGGTGTGTCGGTCGAGGTGATCGACCTTCGGACCCTGTTGCCACTCGACGATGCAGCCATCGTCGAGACGGTCAGAAAGACCAACCGGGTTCTGATCGTGCATGAGGATACGAGGACAGGCGGCATCGCTGGCGAGATTACGGCGCGGATCAACGAGACGTGCTTCGAGTGGCTCGATGCCCCGGTGCTTCGGGTCACCGCCGCCGACGTGCCCTTGCCGTATTCTCCGCCGCTCGAGGATTACGTGCTACCGCAGACGTCGGACATAGTACGCGCGCTTCGGCGCATTGTAGCTTATTGATGAGTGGAGATCCGGCAGGCTCGGACCGGCTCTCGGTGGGCGCCCTGGTCGGGGCCGGTTGCTTTTCCGCCGTGGCGGGATTTTTCGGCGGCGGCATGATCGCCGTGCTGGTTGCGAAGTTCGTCGGGTCCTATCAGGGCTGCAAACCGCCCGAGGGGCTCCCGGCATGCAACTGGGGATCATACGCGCTCGTCGGTATGATTGCGGGGGTGGTGCTGCTTCCGCTGGTATCGATTATCAGGCTGACAAGCCGGAGGTCATAGATGGCTCGTATAGATGTGACAATGCCGCAGATGGGCGAGTCGATCGCGGAAGGCACCCTCTCCAAGTGGCTGAAGAAGGTCGGCGACGAGGTCAAGCGCGACGAGCCGATCTTCGAGATCTCCACCGACAAGGTGGACGCCGAGATCCCGTCACCGACCGCTGGAACGCTCGCGGAGATCCTGGTTCCGGAAGGGAAGACGGTCGCGGTCCAGACGCTGGTTGCAAGGATCGAGACGGAAAAGGGCGCGCCTGTGGCTGCCACTGCGCCCGCCGCGCTTGCTCCTGCCGCCACGTCTGCTGCCCAGCCCGTCGCTGCGGCCGCTGTCGCGGCACCAGTTGCCGGCGCCGCGGCAAGTGCGCCGCCGGCGCACGGGAACGGCAATGGCTCGACTCCGACGCCGGACTCGTTCGAAGGACGTCTGCGCTCCAAGTCGTCGCCGCTGGTCCGCAAGATGGCTGCAGAGCACGGCGTCGACATCACCGGTTTGAATGGAAGCGGCATCGCCGGCCGTGTGACGAAGCGCGATCTGCTCGACCATCTCGCGAGCGGACCGGCACCGCAGCCAGCTGCATCCATGCATGCACCCGGCGGCGCAAGCGAGTTCCACGGGCCGATGCCTGAGCCATGGCCTGGTGATCGTGTCGAGCCGATGTCGAAGATGCGCGCGCTCATCAGCGATCACATGGTCGCATCGCGCCGCACGTCCGCACACGTCACGTCGTTCATGGAGATGGACTTCACGCGCATCGCGAAGATCCGCGCGAACAAGCGACGCGAGTTCGAGACCGCGACCGGCGAGAAGTTGTCGTACATGCCTTTCATCATCAAGGCGACGGTGGACGCGATCAAGCAATATCCGATCATGAACTCGTCCGTCGCCGGCACCAACGTCATCTACCGTCGTCCGGTCAACATCGGAATTGCAGTTGCGCTGGACTGGGGTCTGCTCGTGCCGGTCATCAAGAACGCGGACGATCTGTCACTCACGGGTCTCACTCGCGCTCTCAACGATCTCGCCAACCGTGCGCGCAGCAAGAAGCTGTCCCCGCAGGAAGTGCAGGACGGCACGTTCACGATCACCAACCCGGGTGGGTTCGGCTCCCTCATGGGAACGCCGATCATCAACCAGCCTCAGGTGGCGATCATGGGTATTGGTGCCATCGAGAAACGACCCAAGGTGATAACCGGGGCGGACGGCGAGGATACGATTGCGATTCGCACCTGCGCGTATTTCTCCATCTCGTTCGACCATCGTGTGATCGATGGAGCCGTGGCAGACCAGTTCCTTGCGCAGATCAAACGGAACATCGAGTCGTTCCCAGAGACTGGAGTGATCTGACCGTGTCGCGTGCGCTCACGATTCAGCGGACGACCATACCGCCGAGTGAGCGCGCGCGATATCTGACGCGTCTTACCGAGCGCGCGGCACACTACGCCGCGGCCGGCTGTCGTTTCTGGGTCTTCGAAGATCCAGCCCTGCGCAACGCATTCGTGGAATTTACGGAGGCCGACGATTCGGTGATCCTCGCCGAGGCTGTTGCGTCGGCGCCCGGGCCCGGGTCGGGCCCTCTGCGCATTTACCATCAAGTGGAGTTCTAGATGCCCTTTCGTACGGTTACAGTTGACGGCGCCGCGTGGCGCGTACAACCCACGGGTTACGTGACTGCGAACACGAAGGACGAGTTCGCTCTCATCTTCGCGCGCGGCACGGGCGCCGAGCGCGAGACGCGCGTGGTTCGCTACTCGCCTGTCGGAGCGCGTTGGCGCGAGCAGTCGTTCGCGGCGCTCAGCGACGACGATCTCCGTAGACTCTTTGCTCAGTCGCAGCCAAGCGCGACTTCGCCCGCGGCGTTCTACGCTCGATGAGTGACCGCGGCACCGAGCCGCTTGATGAGCGTTATGTAGATCTGCACGCACATTCAACGGCCTCCGATGGAGCAGTGTCGCCGGCCGAGCTCGTCGAGGCCGCGTCGCGCGCGCGACTTCAGGCGATCGCGATCACCGATCACGACACCATCGCTGGCAACGACGAGGCTTTCGCCACCGGCGCCGGCCTCGGGATAAGAGTCGTGCGCGGCTGCGAGCTCAGTGCGTACCACGGTGACTTCGAAGTTCATCTGCTCGCGCTGCACATACGCTACGCAGACGCGATCCGCCCGAGCCTCGAAGGCTTTCAGCGGGAGCGCGTCGATCGCGGCCACGCGATCGTGGAACGACTCGCCATCGCCGGCGTCCCTGTAAACATCGAGGATGTTCTCGCCGAGGCGGCCGGCGGCGCGCTCGGAAGACCGCATATTGCACGCGCGATGATTCGCGCAGGACATGTCGCCGATCATCGCGATGCGTTTGACAGATATCTCGGTGCGGGCAAGTGCGCGTACGTCCCAAAGCCTCGTCTCGACGTCGGCGATGCCATCGGCCTCGCGCATTCGGCCGGTGCGCTCGCAGTCTGGGCGCATCCGGGCCGCGACGGAACGCGCGAACGGCTTGCGCGGCTGGCCGCGCTCGGACTCGACGGCGTCGAGGTGCGGCATCCCGGTCACACTCCGGCCGACACGCAGCGACTCGGCCGCCTCGCAGGCGAGCTGGATCTGGTGCCGAGTGGCGGCTCGGACTGGCATGGTGCGACGGAAGGCTATCGCACACTCGGCAACATGCACGTTCCCGAGGCGTGGCTGGATCTGCAGGATGTTCGGCTTGTAACGCGCGTATCGTAGCGCGGAAGGGGAGACAGCATGGAGATCAGCGGCCGGAGCGTGCTAGTCACTGGAGGCGCACATCGCGTTGGGCGCGCGCTGAGCGTCGCGCTCGCCGATGCCGGCATGCGCGTCGCAATCAATTACAACGCTGCGAGTGAGGAAGCCGATGCGCTCGTGCGCGAGCTGTCGGCGAGGGGCCACGATTGTCGCGGGTACAAGACCGATCTCACACAACCCGAGGCGCCGCGATCGCTCGTTGAATCCGTAACACGCGACTTCGGCGGACTCGACGTCCTGATCAATTCTGCTGCTGTGATGCGCCGTACTCCCGTCGATGACGTGACCGTCGCTGAATGGGACTCGATGTTCGCGCTGAATCTGCGCGCACCGTTCTTCCTGGCGCAGGCAGCGCGACCACACCTGCGGAGCGCCAAAGGCTGCATCGTCAATCTCGCGGATCTCGCTGCGTTCGAAACGTGGCCGGAATACATCCCGCACGGGATAAGCAAGGCGGGCGTCGTGCAGATGACACGCGCACTGGCGCGCGCGTTCGCTCCCGATGTGCGTGTCAACGCGATCGCGCCCGGTGCAGTGCTGTTACCGGATAACTGGGACGACGCGACGCGCGCCCATTTCGCCACCACGACCCCGTTGCGCCGGATAGGATCGCCGAACGATGTGGTCGAGGCGATGTTGTATCTTCTGCGTGCCGATTATGTGACCGGAGATACGCTGCTGGTCGATGGCGGACGCCATGTCCGGACCTGAGGCGACCGACTACGGCACGATCGTAATCGTCGGCGGTGGGTGCTACGGCTCCTACTACGTGCGGCAGCTCGATCGTGCCCGCGAAGCGGGTGCAATCAGTTTTGAGAAGGTGCTCGTCGTCGACCATTCGGCGGAGTGCGCGGTCGCGGAAATCGAATCGGACGCCGAGATCGTGATTGCGGAGTGGACCGACTTTTTCGACGATTATCTCGGTTCCGCGCCGGAGGACAATCGCGACGCGATAGTTCCCTCGCCGCTGATGCCGCACCTGATGTACCAGTGGCTCCGGGACAGAGCGAAGTCGCGTTGGCCGCAACGCATCGTCGAGACTCGCGCGTTGACGCTGGAGCCCGATACGCCGTGGAAGAGCGCGGCACCGGACGGAACGTTCTACGCCAGTTTTGCGACCTGGACCTGTCCCATCAACTGCGTCGAGCCGCGCCTGTGCCCACATACGCGAGGCGAGCGAACCTGGACCATGCCAAGTGCCGCGGTAGAGCTCGTAGAGAGGTCCGCCGCCGCGGGCGAGCCGTTGCAGGGGCCGGTTATATTTCACTGTAGCCACCGCGCGTTCGGCGTTGGGATGTTCGATACGCGCGACGTGGTTGCCGCCGACAGGCTGGTCCAACGCGTGGCCGCTGATTCAGCCGCGAACGTGCTCGTCGGGACAGTTTCTCATTGCCACGGTGCGTTCAACATACTTCACGTCGGCGCTGAAACCTCATAGAAATTCATGAGCAAGACTTTTGAATACGACG
>DATNCZ010000463.1:0-2499 GCA_035553335.1 Gemmatimonadaceae bacterium | reverse complement strand
TCTCGGCCTGCTCGCGCACGTCGCCCGTGGACATCTGGCCCGAGGCGGGGTCGAGTGCGATCTGACCGGCTGTATACAACATGCCATTGACGATCACACCCTGCGAGTAAGGGCCGATCGCCGCGGGTGCACTGTCGGTGTGGACGTGCTGGAGCGCCATTTTGAAACCGTGAAAGAGCGAGCGAAGACGCCCGCGCAGCAGCGCGGGCCACGAATCAGGAAATATACCGCGTCGCAGGAGGTATTCGACGCGACGCTGCGCTCATGCTCGGTACATGATTCGCCGCTGTTGGCAGAGCGTCGAAACGGGCACGGCGAGGGCGGCAGTCCGAACTAGGATTCGGGCTGGTGTTCCGGTTCCGGGGGTTCGTCGCGCACGAGCTTGAGGTGACGAACGACTGGCGCTGCGACGTCGGCGGCTGGAGAGTCGGTGCGGTAGTAGGGGTCCAGCTCGCGAAGCGTGCCGCGCAGCTCGCGATAGCTCGTGACAGCCTGTGAGTGAGCTATGGATGCTTCGAGGCTGCCGGGCCCGAACTGCGCTTCGGCGAGGCGAGCGACATAATAACGCCGCCACGCCTCTCGTACGAGGCGCTCGGTGTGGCCGGTGCTCGGCGCGCCGGCGCGAAGTGCCTTCCACTGAGGCGTTGTGATGTCTGGTCGGCCGGGCGTGTCGTCCATGTTGTGGGTATCGGCATGACGGGCGAGTTTCCGAACCGATTGATGCCATTCCGATAGTGGGATATCACATTTCTGCTCTACCGTCCCACTACTACTGCAGACGAAATAGTCGCCGAGCATTGTCGATCACCTGCGCACCCATGGTTGCGGCGTCGACGCCGCGCACGCTGGCGACGCGAGCCGCCGTAAGTGCGACCCACGCCGATTCGTTGCGCTTGCCACGATGCGGGACGGGAGCGAGGTACGGCGCATCCGACTCGACGAGTATGCGATCATCGGGAATCGAACGGATGATGTCGTCGCCTGCCCAGTTCCTGAATGTGACGATGCCGCTGAACGAGATATACCAGCCTGCATCGAGCGCCGTGCGTGCGAGATCAGCGCCGCTGGTAAAGCAGTGCAGAACACCGCGGATGCCTTCCCTGCCCGCCTCACGGACCATCGTCGCGGTGTCGTCGTCTGCGTCGCGCGTGTGAACGACCACGGGACGGTCGAAACGCTTTGCGAGCTCCAGCTGCATCGCGAATGCGCGTCGCTGAGCGTCGCGCGGCGAGTTGTCGTAGTGGTAGTCGAGTCCACATTCGCCTACCGCGACAGCGCCTGCATCGAGCAGACGCTCGAGCGCCGCGATGTCCGCGACGGGATCGAAGGACGCCGCGTCGTGCGGGTGAATTCCGGCCGTGAATGTGATCCAGCCCGGATGCGTTGCCGCTATCCGGGCTGATTCATTTGCCTGCTCGATCGATGCGCCGATGCAGACGATGCCTTCAGCGCCCGCATCGCGGGCGCGTGCGATTACCGCGTCGCGGTCGCCGCCGAAGACTTGGTCCGCGAGGTGGGCGTGGCTGTCGAAGAACCTTTCCATGCGGTTGCCGGGACGTTACGAGGATACTTGTGCTCGATCCAGATGAGCACCGGACCTGCGATGTAAACGGAGCTGAACGTTCCGGTCACGATTCCGAAGAGCATGACCCAGGCGAAGGGCCGGATGACTTCCCCGGCGAAGAGCAGCAGCGCAAGCGTTGCCGCGGCCGTGGTCGCGTGCGTCAGGATCGAGCGCGGCAGGGTCTCGTTGATCGCGCGGTTGAGCGTGTCGTACAGAGATTCCTTGCGGCCCTTGCGGAGGTCTTCGCGCACGCGATCGAAGATGATGATCGTGTCGTTGAGCGAATAGCCGAGCACAGTCAGCAGGCCGGCTACAACTGTGAGCGAGACCTCGAGGTGCATGAGCTTGACGAACGCAAGCGTGGTGAACACGTCGTGTCCGGTGGCAATGATCGCTGCGAGCCCGAACCGCCACTCGAAACGAATTGCCAGGTAAACAAGGGTGATGACGAAGGACAGGAGGATGGCGATCAGCGCGTTGCGCTTGAGCTCATCTCCAACGCGGGGTCCGATGGCTTCGGTGCGAAGCACCGTCACGTTTGACTGACCGAATTTGTCGAACAGGACGCTGTCGACGCGCTTGGACACCAGCTCGGCGCCCGCCGCCTGCTGTGCGACATCCTGCGCGCCCGCGACGCGAAGCGTGAAGTCGCGCGGCGTACCGAACTGCTGGATTTCGGCGTCCCTGAAGCCGGCGTGATCCATGGCCGACCGGATCTGTCCCGGATCGACGGGAGTCTTGAACTGGAGCTGCTTGAGCGTGCCGCCTGTGAACTCGATGCTGTAGTTCACGCCCTTGATCGCAAGGGAGCCGATTCCGATCGCGATGAATGCGACTGTGAGACCGACGGCGACGCGCCACCAGCGAATGAAATCGTAATGAGTGTTATGAAAGATTCGCAGCATTTAGATGCTCAGTGCCTTCTGGTCGGTGTT
>DATNCZ010000462.1:0-5706 GCA_035553335.1 Gemmatimonadaceae bacterium | reverse complement strand
AGGATGACAACATTCCGCCGCTCACACAGCTGCGCCGTACGTACATCATGTTCGAGCACGAGGACGGCGTCGTGCTCATCGACCAGCATTCGGCTCACGAACGCGTCCTGTACGAAGAGTTCATGCGTGCGATCGAGACGGGTTCTGCCGATTCGCAGCGACTGCTCCTGCCATTTACCCTGACGTTGTCCGCCGCGGAGCTCGAAGCGTTCGATCTCAATCGTGAATACTTCGACAAGCTGGGCTTCGAGATCGAGCCGTTCGGCGGCAACGCGCTGATTGTACATGCGGTGCCTCAGCCGCATCCGCGCTTCGACGCCGAGCGCTGCCTTCGTGATACTCTTGCGTCACTGACTGGCGACCGCACGCCGTCGGCCCACGGACGTCACGAGAGACTGGTTGCGACGATCGCGTGCAAGGCAGCAGTGAAGGGTGGGGATCTTCTCTCGGGAGCGGAGATGCGCGCCCTGTTTGTCGCGCTTCGCGATACCAACCTTCCCGCGCATGACGTTCACGGCCGCTCCACGATCGTTCAGCTGGCGTGGAGCGAAGTAGACAGGCGTTTTGGCCGATCGTAGGATTCGGGTGATCGTCGGCCCAACGGCCGCGGGGAAGTCCATGCGCGCCATGGAAGCCGCGGCACGCGGGGATATCGCCATAATCTCGGCGGATAGCCGGCAGATTTACCGAAAGTTTGATATCGGTACAGCCAAGCCGACTCCTGAAGAGCTCTCCAGCGTCGTACATTTCGGTGTGAACGTCGTCGAGCCGACCGAGCATTACAGCGCGTACCAGTGGGCGCGCGACGCCGCGCGCTGGATCGGCGAGGCGGAGCGCATGGGAAAGGTGCCCATCATCGTGGGAGGAACTGGGTTCTACGTGAAGTCCCTGTTCGATCCACCGTACGACGAGCCGCCAGTAGCGGATCTCGACCTGGTTCCCGAATACGAAGTAGTCGATCCCGGCCCCGATCTCAGGAATCACATCGAGACACGCGTGGATCGAATGCTGGAGAATGGCTGGCTCGACGAAGTCGCATCGCTCATGCAGAGCGTGCCTGCCGACGCGATTGCGTGGAAGGCATCGGGTTACCGCGTGATGCGACGGCATCTCGAAGGCGAGTATTCGCTTGCGGAGGCACGCGAGCGCGCGATCATCGAGACACGTCAGTACGCGAAACGGCAGCGAACCTGGTTCAGGCACCAACTACCATGAAGATCGGCATCACGTGTTATCCCACCTACGGTGGATCCGGCGCGGTCGCGACAGAGCTCGGGATCGCGCTCGCTGCGCGGGGTCATGAAGTTCACTTCATCAGCTACCGCCAGCCATTCCGGCTTCCGTCATTTCTTCCACGCGTATTCTTTCACGAAGTCCAGGTGGGAGCATACCCGCTCTTCGAGTACCCGCCGTACGATCTCGCGTTGGCGGTACAGATGCACGAAGTCGTGAAGATGCACGGCGTCGAGGTACTGCACTGCCATTACGCTATCCCGCATGCTACAAGTGCATGGATCGCGCGTGAAATGCTGCGAGCCGAGCACTCGGACGTCGCGGTCGTGACGACGCTGCACGGGACAGACATTACACTGGTGGGCCAGGACCCGTCATTCCACGCGATAACGAAATTCTCGATCGAGAAATCGGATCGTATAACGGCGGTGTCCGATTATCTGCGCGACGAGACGTTCAACGCATTTGACTGCACCGCCTGTCGTGTCGCCGTGATTCCCAATTTCGTCGACCCTGCCGTTTACGATCGCTCTCTGTACAGCAGATCGGAACTGCTCCCGTTCGCTGGCGACCGCAAGGTGTTGATGCACATTTCCAACTTCCGCGCTGTAAAGCGCGTACGCGACGTCGTGCGCATCTTCGCGAAGGTCGCTGCGAAGACGCCGAGCGTGCTCGTCATGGTGGGTGACGGTCCCGAGCGTCCTGCCGCTGAAGACGAGGTGCGAGCGCTCGGCGTCGGAGATTCCGTATTCTTCCTGGGCAAGATCGAGACGGTTGCTCCATTACTGGCCAGCGCCGACGTTTTTCTGTTGCCCACGTCGAGCGAGTCGTTCGGCTTGAGTGCGCTCGAGGCGATGGCATCGGGGGTACCGGTAGTCGGCAGCGATTCCGGCGGACTACCGGAGGTGGTAACGAACGGCGTTACCGGCCTGTTGTATCCCGTTGGGGATGTAGATTCGATGGCGGCGGGCGTGCTGTCGATCGTCACCGATCCAGCCCGTCAGGCGGACATGGGCGCGGCCGGTGCCGATGATGCGCGCAAGCGCTTCGCGCTCGACACCGTAGTTTCGCAGTACGAAGAGCTGTATCGCAGCGCGCTCAAACTACCTTCCGACGCTCACTAATCCCTACTGGATGCCCACAATATTTCAAGCGCTCGTGCTCGGCCTTCTCCAGGGCTTGGCCGAGTTTCTTCCGATCAGCAGCTCGGCACATCTGGCACTCGCACCGTGGCTGTTCAACTGGCCCGATCCCGGACTGTCCTTCGACGTTGCGCTTCACTTCGGAACGCTGATCGCCGTAATCTGGTATTTCGCTGGCGAGTGGATGTCACTGCTGCGCGCCGCCGGCCAGATCATTCGCACGCGGAATATCGTGACCGTCGAACAGAGGCGCGCTGCGTTTCTGGTCGTCGCGACGATTCCGGGTGGAATATTCGGTTTGCTGCTGGAGAAGAAAGCGGAAACCGCGTTCCGCAATCCTGCGCTCATCGCCACCGCGCTCATAGCACTTGGAATCCTGCTGTGGCTCGCCGATCGGTACGCCCGTTCCGATCGACCGATAACGCACATGACCTGGAAGGACGCGATTCTCATTGGTTGCGCGCAGGTATTCGCACTCATTCCGGGCGTGTCGCGCTCCGGTTCGACGATCACAGCGGGTCGTGCTCTTGGTCTGGATAGAAACGGCGCCGCGGCGTTCAGCTTTCTCTTGAGCATGCCGATCATTGCTGCCGCCGTGGTACTGAAGGTTCCACACGTGATGCGAGAAGCGGGAATGAGCCTGCCGCTTCTCGTTGGCGTGGCCGCATCGGCAATCAGCGGCTGGCTCGCTATCTCGGTATTGCTCAAGTACGTGAGCCGGCATTCCTACGGAGCGTTCGCGCTGTACCGCGTGCTGCTCGGCGCCGCGGTGCTCGCGATCTACTTCGCGCGCGGTGGCTGAGGCTCGCCCGGCGTTCCGGTATGACGGTCTCACAGGGGCCGAGCTAGCGGAGCGTGCGAAAGTGCCTCGCGTCGAATTGTTCGATGTGGTGGGTTCAACAATGGACGAAGCCCATGCACTCGCATCCGACGGAGCGCCGGCTGGCACGGTCATTCTGGCGGATTCGCAGTCGTCCGGGCGGGGAAGAAACGGCAAGCGCTGGTCGTCACCACCCCGAGGCGTGTGGATGACGCTCATCGAACGTCCACCCGATCCATCCGCGCTCGATGTTCTGTCACTGCGCGTCGGACTTGCCGCGGCACGCGCCCTGGATACGTTTGCCGCGGAGCCTGTGCGCGTCAAGTGGCCCAACGACCTTTACGTCGAGAGCGCCAAGCTCGCGGGAGTTCTGGTAGAGGCGCGGTGGCGCGGCGACCGGCTCGACTGGGTTGCCATCGGACTCGGCGTCAACATGGATCAGCCACCCGATCAGGCCGCAGCCGTCCTCGAAGCCGGAACATCACGCGTCGACGTGATCTGCGCGCTGCTACCGGAGTTGCGCGGATCGGCGGCGATGTCGGGACCTCTCACGCAGGACGAGATGGACGAGTACGCCGCGCGCGACCTTGCGCGCGGACGTGTGTGCACGGAACCTGTGCGCGGTCGCGTAGTGGGAATCGCGCCGACCGGCGAGCTGCTGGTGGAGCTTGCGGATTCCGTTGCGCGCGTACGAACCGGGTCACTCGTGCTCCAGTCATCGAACGAATCGGATTAATCGAGCAACGCGAGCCAATCATGCTTCTCACGATAGATATCGGTAACACCGAGACAACAGCCGGCCTGTTCGACGGAGAGGTGCTGCGCGCGCACTGGCGGCTCACGACGACCGTGGCGCGCACCGCGGACGAGGTCCGGGTGCTCATGTCGCAGCTCGTTGCTGCGGAAGGTATCTCGGCTGCAAGCGTCACGGGTGTCGCGTTGTGCTCCGTCGTTCCCACGATAACGCAAACCGTCGTCAACGCGTGCGATCTCGCGTTTGGTGTTACTCCCGTGGTGATCGACTCACGCTCGCGGCTTCCCATCACGCTCGACGTCGACGAGCCCTCGACGGTGGGTGCCGACCGCGTGGTGAACACGCTGGCGGCGAGCCAGATCTACAAACGGGATTGCATCATCGTGGACATGGGGACCGCGACCACGTACGACTGCGTGAGCGCGAGCGGATCGTTCTTCGGCGGGATCATTCAGCCCGGCGTTCAGACTTCCGCGGCGATGCTCTTCTCCAGGACGGCGATGTTGCCGAGCACGGCGCTGGCGACGCCGGCGCACGCGATCGGGACGAATACTGCCGACTGCATCCGCGCCGGCGTGGTGTTCGGAGCCGCGGATTCGATAGATGGGCTGATAGGGCGCATCAAGGCGGAGTGGCCCCATCCGGATACGCCTTACGTCGTGGCTACCGGCGGCCTGGCGGACACCTTCCGGTCATTCTGCACCGGCTTCAACGAAGTCGACCCCTACCTGACGCTCCAGGGCCTCCGGCTGGCCTTCGCCCTGGTTTCGAACGACTGATCGAACGATAGGCGTCCCTTGAAGGCGGCGGCGAACCGGTTAATTTCCGGCTGTTAGCACTCTCGGTTGATGAGTGCTAACGATTCTCATCAACACTCTACATCACAATAGAGGCGCTCTATGGCAGACAAGACCGCCACCACCGTGAAGCCGCTCGCGGATCGCGTGGTTATCAAGGCACTAGAAGAGACCGAGCAGATGCGCGGTGGGCTCTTCATCCCCGACACGGCCAAGGAAAAGCCGCAGCAGGGTGAGATCATCGCCGTCGGCCCAGGCCGCTACGAAGATGGCAAGCTCGTTCCGATGTCGCTCAAGGTTGGCGACAAGGTCCTCTACGGAAAGTACAGTGGCACCGAAGTGACGCTCAGCGGTGACCAGGTTCTCATCCTCCGCGAGACGGATGTGCTCGCGGTGATCGGCTAACGGAGACTAGACCACAATGGCAGCGAAAGAACTCTATTTCAACACTGAGGCACGCGCGGCTCTCAAGCGCGGTGTCGATCAGCTTGCCGAAGCGGTGAAGGTCACCCTCGGCCCCAAGGGACGCAACGTCGTAATCGACAAGAAGTTCGGCTCGCCGACGATCACGAAGGACGGTGTGACTGTCGCGAAGGAAGTCGAGCTCTCGGATCCGATCGAGAACATGGGTGCGCAGATGGTGAAGGAAGTCGCGACGAAGACGTCCGACCTGGCCGGCGACGGCACCACCACGGCGACCGTTCTCGCACAGGCAATCTTCCGCGAAGGCCTCAAGAACGTGACGGCCGGCGCGAACCCGATGGCGCTCAAGCGCGGAATCGACAAGGCAGTTCAGGCTGTCGTCGACGAGCTCAAGGCGATCTCGGTTCCAACGACTGGAAAGAAGGAAATCGCCCAGGTCGGCACGATCTCCGCGAACAACGACAAGGAGATCGGTGATCTCATTGCCGAAGCGATGGAGAAGGTCGGCAAGGACGGCGTGATCACGGTTGAAGAGGC
>DATNCZ010000461.1:0-5276 GCA_035553335.1 Gemmatimonadaceae bacterium | reverse complement strand
CTCTTGTCTAGCTCCCCTCTCATCCCCGCACCAACGCCTTGTACTTGATCCTCTTCGGCTGATCCGCATCTATGCCTTTGCGCCGATGCAGATCCGCCTCGTACTCCTTGTAGTTCCCCTCGAACCACACCACCTCGCTATTCCCCTCGAACGCCAGCATGTGCGTCGCAATGCGATCCAGAAACCACCGATCGTGCGAGATCACCACCGCACATCCCGCGAAATCGATCAACGCATCTTCCAGCGCGCGCAACGTATCCACGTCGAGATCGTTCGTCGGCTCGTCCAGCAGCAATAGATTCCCGCCCGCCTTCAACACCTTCGCGAGCTGCAGCCGATTCCGCTCGCCGCCTGACAGATCGCCGACCTTCTTCTGCTGATCCGTTCCCTTGAAGTTGAACGTCGACAGGTACGCGCGCGCATTCATCTCCCTCTTCCCGACCTGAATCAGATCGTGCCCCTGACTCACCTCGTCGTACACCGACTTGGTTCCGTCCAGCGCGCGCTCCTGATCCGCGTACGCAAGCACAACCGTATCTCCGATCGTCAACGATCCCGCATCCGGCTTCTCAGTCCCCTCGATCATCCGGAACATCGTCGTCTTGCCCGCACCGTTAGGCCCGATGACGCCGACGATCCCGCCGCGCGGCAGCGAGAACGTGAGATCGTCGTACAACAACTTGTCGCCGTAGCCCTTCTTCAATCCCTTCGCAATCACGACGTCGTTGCCGAGCCTGGGGGGTGGCGGAATCACGATCTCGTGCGACATCGTCTTCTCGGCCGTGTCCGCTTCAGCCAGCTCCTCGTATCGCTTCACGCGCGCCTGGCTCTTCGCCTGCCTCGCGCGCGGCGCCATTCTCACCCACTCCAGCTCACGCTCGAGAGTGCGCTGACGCGCTGATTCGGTCTTCTCTTCCAGCTGCAGACGCGCGCGCTTCTGCTCCAGCCACGACGTGTAGTTCCCTTCATATGGTATTCCCGCGCCGCGATCCAGCTCCAGGATCCACTGCGCGACATTATCCAGGAAGTAACGATCGTGCGTGATCGCAACGACCGTTCCCTTGAAGTCCGCGAGATGCCGCTCCAGCCACGCAACCGATTCCGCGTCGAGGTGATTCGTCGGCTCGTCCAGCAGCAACATGTCGGGCTGCTCCAGCAACACGCGACACAGCGCGACACGACGCTTCTCACCGCCCGACAGATTCGTCACTGCTGCATCACCTGGCGGCAGTCTCAGCGCGTCCATCGCGATCTCGATCGTGCGGTCCAGCTCCCAAGCGTTCGCAGCGTCGATCTGCTCCTGCACGCGCCCCTGTTGCTCCAGCAGCTTGTTCATCTCATCGTCGCTCATCGGCTCGGAGAACTTCATCGAGATCTCCTCGAACTTCGTGAGAAGATCCCGCGTCGACTTCACCCCTTCCTCGACGTTCTCGCGCACGTTCTTTGTGGGGTCCAGCTGCGGCTCCTGGGGGAGATAGCCGATCCGCGTCCCCGCGTGCGCCCACGCCTCACCCTGAAAATCCTGATCGACCCCCGCCATGATACGCAGCAACGACGACTTGCCGGCGCCGTTGGCACCCAGGACGCCGATCTTTGCGCCTGGATAAAACGAGAGCCAGATTCCCTTCAGTATCTCGCGCGAAGGTGGAACTACCTTCCGGAGATCCTTCATTACATATATGAATTGCGGTGCCACTGAACGCCTCTGGTTGTTTTGGTCGTCTTGGGGTCAAGTCTTGCCCCGTGCGCGGTGAAATCGACGCCAGGTGTGGCGAAAGCCTGCAATGACCGGGAACGGCGCACCGCGCAAGACCTGACCCCAAATGTAGCTTGCCATTGCATGCCAAAACCAAACCACGCCCACCCACTGCCCCACCTCCGCCGCCCGTGACTCCGCCTGCCGCTACCATACTGGAAACCGACCGGCTCGTCCTCCGTCACTTCACCACCGACGACGCCGGCTTCATCCTCGAGCTCGTCAACGATCCCTCATTCATCGCCAATATCGGCGACCGGGGCATCCGAACCCGCGACGATGCGGTCGCCTATCTGCTCAACGGGCCAATCGCGAGCTACGAGCGCCACGGCCACGGCCTTTACCTGGTGGCTCTCAAGACCACTTTCGTCCCGATCGGGATCTGCGGACTGCTCAAGCGGGTCCAGTTCGAGGACGCCGACCTTGGCTACGCCTTCCTCCCCGACTTCTGGTACCAGGGGTTCGCCACCGAGTCGGCGATCGCGATGCTGGAATTCGCCCGCACCACACTCAAGGCGCCACGCACCCTGGCCCTCGTCTCCCCCGACAACGCGCGCTCCATCAAGCTGCTCGAGAAGATTGGTTTCTCCTTCATCGAGCTGCGTCAGATGAAGCCCGAAGGCCTCCCAACGGCGATCTACACCTACCCTCCCGAAAGCCCGCGCGCCTGATTCGGCATCGAATCCTTACGAATTGGATCGACCCCCACCGGCTTCGGTGGTGCGCATCCTGCACGGTGCGGTTCCGACGCTCAAACCAGGATAGGCACCCCAAATGGCACTCGAGCTCCACCCCAGAATCTCCAGAGTAAAACGCCAGACGGCCATCGAACAAACGTCCGATCTACTTAAGGCCTACCTCGAGCATTGGCCCGATCCATTCGCTCCCAGCGATGAAACCCGAGGGCCCGACGAATCCGAAGACCGAAGCCAGGACCTCGCAGCGGGCTTTCTGATTCCGCAGCAACGACCCGCGTAGGACACCAGCTCTCCCCACTAGCTAGGAAATCCGCGTTCCCACGGGAACGTCCATATCGGGCGCCAGGAGCACCACGTCACTCGGTGTGGTGCACGCCCCCAGGACCAGTACTTCGGAGATGAAAGGCCCGATCTGACGCGGCGGGAAGTTCACCACCGCGATCACCAACCGCCCCACCAGTTCGTCGGGCGTGTAATGAGCCGTCAACTGCGCGCTCGACCGCCGCACGCCCAACTCCCCAAAATCGATACGCAGCTTGATAGCCGGCTTGCGCGCTTCCGGAAACGGCTCCGCTGACAGCACACGCCCCACACGCAGGTCGGCCGCGAAGAAGTCGTCCGGAGTAATCGTCGATGTGCTCATTCATGTGCTCGTCGGTGTCTTCATACGTGGCAAATTACGGCAGACATGCAGCACTCGCCACGCGGCAAAAGGCGTCGAGCCGGTGCGGCGCCGCTGCGATTGCGGCGGAGCGGCTGGATAGCGAGTTTCATCCCTCATGGTCTCACCGAATTCGCTCGCGCCAGGTACAGGCGCCCCTGATTCCGGCGCGCCGAGCGCTGCTCGGTCAGCAACATCGTCAGCCGACACGCATCCATCGCGCTGGCGCATGCTAGTGCTGCTTGCGTGCGCTGAGCTGCTCGGAATGTCACTCTGGTTTGCCGCGAGTGCGGTGTCGGCACAGTATCGCACGTTGTGGGACCTCAGCGCATCTCAATCCGGCTGGCTGACCACGATCGTTCAACTGGGCTTCGTGGTCGGCACCGCGGTGCTCGCGACACTCAACGTGGTCGACATCGTACCAGCCGGCCGCCTGTTCGCCGCCGGCGCATTGGTTGGATCGGCGTCGAATGCCGCGCTGCTTCTCGCACCGGGATTTCGTACCGCGCTCGCGTGTCGCATGCTCACCGGTATCGCACTCGCCGCTGTCTATCCGCCGGCTATGAAGATGATATCGACCTGGTTTCGCGCGCGCCGCGGACTCGCCGTCGGAGCGATAGTCGGCGCGCTGACAGTTGGAAAGGCGACGCCCTATCTCGTGCACGCAATTCCCGGTGCTGGAATCCGCCCTGTGGTTCTCACCGCGTCCGTTGCCGCACTCCTTGCAGCGGCGCTCGTGACGTTCGGATATCGCGACGGTCCGTATCCGTTTCCGCCGCGCCCGTTCTCATGGAGACTCGTTGCAGACATCATGCGCGAGCCGCGTTTCCGGCTCGCGACCGGTGGATACCTGGGTCACATGTGGGAGCTATACGCAGCGTGGACGTGGCTGCCACTGTTCATCTCGGCGAGCATCATCGCGCACCAGGGTCACGCAGGCGGTGCGACTTCCATCGCGTCCGCGGTATCGTTCGCCGCGCTCGCGATTGGTGGAGCGGGATGTATCTGGGGTGGTCTGGTCGCGGACCGCCGCGGGCGCGAGTGGCTTGTAACGGTTGCGATGACGATGAGCGGTTTGTGTGCGCTGCTCATCGGACTCACCTTCGGCATGACGTTGTGGCTTGTCGTTCCGGTTGCGCTCGTGTGGGGCTTCTTCGTCATCGCGGACAGTGCGCAGTTTTCGGTGCTCGTTACGGAAAGCGTCCCGCCGCACGCCGTGGGGACTGCACTTACCGTGCAGACGTCACTCGGCTTTCTATTGACGATGGTGACGATTCAGGGAATCCCGCACATGGCGCAGTTGGTGAGTTGGCGCTGGGCGTTCGCCTTGCTCGCGTTGGGGCCGATGGCCGGAATATGGAGTATACGGCGATTGGCGCGGATGGTCGGCAATTAGCGCGGGAGAAATGTGGCGAACAGCGCGCCTGCTCCGAGGCCTGCGATGTACAGCCAGCCGAACGCGCGATTGTGCACCAGACACATCCGATGATACCATAGCGGCCATCCAACATACCCAGCCGGCGCTTCGGCCGGTGCGGGTCGCGACATCACGCGGAGCGCACGCATGGCGCGCGGAGCCGCGAACACCACCAGTAGTGCGAATGGCGTGAGCGCGTGCGTTATGACCGCGATTACGATCACAACGTACATGCCAACCAGCACCGATTGATTCAGCAATCGCGCGCGACGCTCGCCGAGCAGGACGGGCAGCGTCCGCTGTGCCTGGGACGAGTCGAAGCCGCGCTGATCGATGTGCTTCCCAATGAGAATCGACGCGACGCCGAGCCCGTAAGGTACGGATGCGAGAAACGCGGACGCCGACCACTGTCCGGTGATGACGTAGTACCCGCCGCCGATCATCAGCGGTCCCCACACGACGAACGCCGCCGCCTCACCGAGCCCGAGCTCCTTCAATGCTTTCGGGGCGGCGTCGTACGCATAGAGCAGCAGCGCGCCTGCGACTACCAGTCCAAGTGCATTCCATCCGCGCAACGTGACGAAGTAAACCGCGATCGCCGCTGCGATGACTGAGAGAATGACGAGACCCGTGATCAGCAGTCGCGGCGTCACTGCTCCGCTTGCGATCGGATGCAGCGTGTAGCGTCGGCGTGGAGAGTCGGCCGTGTCGTGTCCTCTTCGATATCCGAAATAATCGTTGGAC
>DATNCZ010000460.1:0-7250 GCA_035553335.1 Gemmatimonadaceae bacterium | reverse complement strand
GCGAGACGGAATCCGAGCGACGTCGTGAGCAGATCGGCCGTGTGCTGCTGACCGTCCTGCCACAACGTGACAGCGTAAACGCCACGGATCCGGTGCTCCGCTGGAACCTGCACATCGGTGTCCGCATCCGCGGGAGCCTCGCACTGCTCGACGCGCTGATGCGATACCAGCTCGAGCATCAGTCCATCCGGATCCTTGAGTGCGATGACCCGCTCGCCGTCGAAGCGCGTGGAAGGCTGCTCGAAATCGACATGGTGCTTCAGCAACCGTTCGAGCCAGAATCCGACCGATCCCGGTACGATCGCGAACGATGTCACCGCTGCCTGGCCTGCACCCTGGCGCCCGCGGCGCGCATTCGGCCAGGGAAAGAAGGTCAGCAGCGACCCCGGGCGTCCGATCTCATCACCGAAATAGAAGTGATATGTGGTCGGATCGTCGAAGTTCACCGTTCGCTTGACCAGCCTGAGCCCAAGGACTCCCGCGTAGAAGTCGATATTGCGCTGTGGATCGCTGGCGATCGCGGTTACGTGGTGAATCCCTGAGGGAGCGAGCATCTGCTGAAATTTACCCGGTCCGGTGTCCGGGTCCGAACTCGAGGAATGGCGCGGGCGCACCAGCGCCATTCCAACGCATTACTTCTGGCCGGCGTCGGTCTTTGGGCCCCCGCGAGTCCCACCGTAACCCGAGCCCTTGTCCTCCTTGCGCCGGGGTGACCCCGCCGGGTCCACTGCGTCCGCCGGATTTCCACGCTCCGAACGGCCACCAGTGGACTCCTTGCCGGCGCCCAGATTGCCGCCGTCGCCTCCTCCTCCAGTGTTATCGCGCTTCGGCGTACCGGGCTTACCGACACGCGTTCGGCCGTCGTCGCCGTAGGAATTGTTTTTCGTCGTCATTCATGCCTCCTGGCAGAGCCCGATAGATTGGGCAATGCCCGTGCCCGACGACCGTTCGGTAATCCTCGAATCGCACGAAGAAGGCGTCACTCCGATCACCATCACAGGTGAATGGGAGCATGCCCGTCTCGTTCGCCAGCCGCTCGCGCGCACGATCATGCGCCTGGGACTGCCAGCGGTGGCGTCCACGCTCCTCATGACGCTGTTCTTCACGGTCGATCTGCTCTGGATCGGCCGCTTTCTGGGACCCGTCGCGCTCGCCGCGGCGACTGCGAGTGTATTCTGGATCTGGCTCATCATCTCGATCGCGGAGCTGGTGAGCATCGGTCTCACATCACTTGCAGCCCGGCGGCACGGCGAGCGCAATCCCCGAGAGGCGTCGCGCGTCGTTGGCGAGGCGATGGTGTACTCGATCGTACTCGGCTCCGCTGTCGCGCTCTTCGGGACGCTGCTGCTGGATCATCTGTTCGCGATGATGAACGTCGAGCCGGCGATCGCGGTCCTCGGGCGCCGCTATCTGGGCACTTATCTGCTCGGCGCGCCGCTATTCTTTGGCTTCTTTGCCGTCGACGCGGGATTTCGTGCAAGCGGGGACACGCGCACTCCGCTCGCCATCCTCAGTGTGTCGATCGCGGTAACGATGATCCTCGATCCCATTCTGATACTCGGTCTCGGACCCGCGCCCAAGCTCGGGATCGAAGGAGCAGCCATCGCGACGGCGATAACACGCACTCTGGCATTCGGATTGGGTGTCGTTGTTCTGCACAAGCGCCGCATGGTCAACTTCGGACACGTACGCCGCACCACGATCGCTGCGATCACACGCGTGGGCCTGCCTACGGCGATGACGGGCGTCGTATTCTCCCTCATCTACATAGTGCTCACACGCAGCATCGCACCCTTCGGAACCGCGGCGCTGGCCGCGCTCGGAATCGGTCATCGCGTCGAGAGCTGGCTTTACACCATCAGCCTCGGCTTCGGCGCAGCCGTGGCGGCGATCGTGGGTCAGAACATCGGCGCAGGCGAAATCAGGAGAGCGGAGCACAGCGGGTGGATCACCGTCGGATACGTAATGGTGCCCGCTGTGATACTCAGCATACTGGAGCTCACCATCGCACCCGACTTTGCGGGGATCTTCACAAATGATCCGGCGACGCAGATGATCGGCGCCGAATATCTGCGAATCAGCGCGTTGTCGAACATGTTCCTGGGCGCCGAGATAGTATTGGAAGCGGCGCTGGGCGGGTCGGGCACCACGCTCCCGCCAATGCTTACCTCGACCACGTTGACAGCACTGCGAGTTCCGCTCGCGATCTGGGCCGCGGCACGGTTCGGAATCGTCGGCGTGTGGTGGGTGATCGTGCTGACAGCCGCGGCGCGCGGTCTTGCGATGGCGCTGATCTGGAAGAGCGGCGTGTGGAAGCGGCGCGCGATGATCGCGTGAAGCGTGCGATCACAGCGGGGCGCTCTACCATTCGCTGACATAATTCGACCGTCGGCTGCACAGTCGTTTCCCCCCAATGCCGTGAGGTGATACCGTAAGCATATGGCCGAGTGGAACGATGGGCTCGCCAACATCTGCTGCGTTTCACTATCACGGTGGATTACCAAATGATTCAGACGACGAAGTGTTATCATCGGGTTGCCGATGTCGAGAAGCATTATTCGAGCATGCGATCGATCTCGTGGCTGACCGGACTGGCTCTCATCGCAACAATTGTTGCTCCTGCACACGATGTGATCCTCTCGCAATCACGATCGAGTAATCCGTCCGAGGTCAAGCTGGGTGCAACGCCTGCGGTGATCGGGCCAGGCGTCGTGTCCACACCAGCGGAGGAATTCAGGGCAACCGTATCACCCGATAATCGCACGATCATGTACGTGGTCACCGACCACCTGTTTCAGCACATGACACTCGTGCAGGCGGAGCGGAGCGGCGCTGGGTGGGCAACGCCGAGTGTGGTCTCGTTTTCCGGAATATGGAGAGATGGCGACCCTTCGTTTGCACCAGATGGGCGCACGGTGTACTTCATCTCGAATCGTCCGTTGCCAGGCGATCCTCCGAGCACCGCGCGCCGCGATTACAATATCTGGTACGCGCACCGGAATGCCGATGGCAGCTGGGGTGAGCCGGTTGCCCTCGATCGAAGTATCAACACGTCCGATTACGAAATGTCACCCTCTGTTACGAGATCTGGCACGCTGTACTTCTCTCGGGGGAACAAGATCATGCGTGCCGAGAAAAAGGGGAACGGCTACTCCGCCCCTACAGTCGTCGAACTGGTAGCGAAAGGAGCGGGAGACCCAGCCATCTCAGCGGATGAGCGTTTTCTCGTGTTCGATGCCGACGGGCCGACTCCCGGCGATGCAGACCTGTTCGTAAGTTGCCGAACCACGACCGGCTGGACACCGGCGAGTAGATTTGCCGATCCGGTAAGTTCAAATGCGGAGGAAGGCGACCCGTCGGTCTCTCCCGACGGCCACACTCTCTACTTTTTCAGCCGCCGGCTCATTTCGGGAGGTAGCCCGGGACCGCGTCCGCCGCGGGCGCAGCGCGCCACGTATGCCGAAGTCGAGCATGAGGCTGTCAGCAACATCTACAATGGCTCGCGGAATCTCTATTCCGTGAGCCTCGCGGGATTCTCGTGCGGATCCTGACATAGCCAATCGGTCCCGTCGCGGTAAATCTGGTGCCGAGCTTGTCAGGAAACCATTCGATGATTTCGGTAGTCCAATCGGTAATCCGTCGGCGTTTACTGAACGTTATTATCGTGTACGGCAACGTGAGCGCCAGCTTGCCACCCCGATCGAGCAATGAAATACACACCTGCTGCAGGGCGGGTCACTAACCGCATCCTCGTCACGATTCTCGGCGTGACCACGATTGCGAGCGCGCTACCGGCGCAGATTCCCGATAGCGCGATCGATGCGTTCCACAATGCAACGATGCGCGCAAAGTCGGCGCTGGTGCGCGATGACGGCAAGCTATGGGGTTCGCGGCTCGATTCGGTCCCATGGCTGGGTGTCAGCGGCAAGACGATTCTGCTCACGAGCGCCCCGGTCGATGTGGCCGGCTGCACTCAGACGCGCGGCGTCTGGGAAGGTCCGCTGCCTGCGACGATAACTCCGTCGAATACGTCGGTGACGTGGGCCGGCCGCCACTGGGCGATGGTACTGCTTCCCGTGTATGGCGACACGCTCGGTGCCGAGCGCTTGCTGATACACGAAGCCATGCACGTGCTGCAACCGTCGGTGCTGCCGGCGCCATCGTATGAAGAGACCGGCACCGGCTCCTGATTGTTGGACGAAGCCGCTGGCCGTACCTGGCTGCGTCTGGAATGGAAGGCGCTCGCGACCGCTCTGCGCAGCAGCGGCGCGCGGCGCGACAGTGCGGTGCACGATGCGCTCCTGTTTCGTGCAGCCCGTTACGCCATCGCTTCTCCCGATGAAATCACGCGCGAGCGAGCGCTGGACGTGAAGGAAGGCATTCCGGAATACACTGGCTGGAAGCTGTCCAACTCGCCCCGTGCGTCGTTCATCGCATCGGTGGATTCGGCGCCGACGACGCTTCCGTCGTTCGTGCGTGCCTTCGAATACTTCACCGGACCTGCGTACGCGATGCTGCTCGATGATTACACCAACAGCCGTTGGCACCGCTCCCTCAGGAGTCATCCTGATCTGCAGTCGATGATCGCCGATGCGATTGCAGCGCGGAAGTTCCCGGCCGCATCCCTCGTCCGGACAGCACTCATGGCAACATCCGGTACGACCGTGTCGCCGGCAGTCACGCAGGCGGCGCACTCACGCGCTCGGATGTACGGCGGGCCGGCGATCGTCGCCGAAGAGAACATCCGCTGGGCGAATCGCCAGCGTGAGCTCGCCGCGTACCGCAAGGAATTCCTCGACAGTCCGACCGTGCGACTTCGGCCGCACTCGCTCAACGTGAGCTTCAACCCGCGCGGCCAGGCTTCGCTCGGCGCGTCGGGGACGGTGATGGCGAATCTGGCGTGGAAGAGCGCGGATGGTGCATCGCTCTCCGCACCATCCGGCGCCCTCATCAATCAATCGTGGACCGAGCTGCGCGTCTCGCTCGGCGACGTACATCTCGAGCCTGGCGTCGTGAAGCAGACGACTACCATCAACGGCAACGGCTGGACGCTCGTGCTCGCGCCAGGGTGGACGATCAGCGTCGATGGGTCCTCCTTTGTCGTCACGCCGCCGGCGTCGTAAACGCTACGCGGTCAAGCGCCGGCAAGCGTAGACGGAACGTTGAACGTTCCGTCTACGACTTCGACGAAGTTGCGCTCTTCACGGAGGATGAAGCGCTTGCTCTGCGCCATGAGAAAATTGTCGCGCGATTCCTGATCGGTCCTGAGACGCGCCTTGTACTTCTCGTACGAAGCGAGACTGTCGAATGCGATGAGGCCCCACCCGATATCGTTCGTGCCTTCGTGTGGAAGAAAATATCCGATGAGGTGGCCGCCGCATCTCGGTATGATCCGACCCCAGTTCTCGGCGTATGTCTTGAACGCGTCGCGCTGGAACGGATCGATCTGGTAACGGATGAAGCACGCAATAGTCACTGATACTCCCGTGTTCTGCGGTGTTGACGGTATGTGCCTGTGAAGCTTCAACAGGGCCAGCATGGCTGCGCCAGTTGCGATCGCGTCGCGTCGGCTGATCGGCTCGGACCATGGTTCGATGGCACTCACACCGCAAAATGTAGAGACACCATCGAGGCGACACTTCGATGCGGATCGAAATGTCGCTCCGTGGCCCGATCGCTCGGCAACAGTTCGGTTGCTGCCAACCCGCGCTGACGAGCGGCTGCCCGCGAACGTGCAGAGGTTACCAGGGAGCTGTAGATTTGCCCCATCGAATGGCCAAACCTACCCTTCGGGGGGACGGATGCGGTGTAGTCTCGTGGTCGTCGGCACCTTCGCAGTCGCGTTCAGCTTTTCGGGTATCGGAGTTGCCAGGTGCAACGCCCAGCGCGCGACACTCGATCGGATCATGCACTCCGATACGCTCGACAATGGCTTGCAGGTGATCATCGTCGAGAATCACTCCATACCTATCGTCACGGCTGAGATAGTATTCCGGGCCGGCGCGATGACGCAGGCTGAAGAGGATCAAGGCGTCCTCCATTTGTTCGAGCACATGCTGTTCAGGAGCTATCGCGGCGGACTGGGCGAGCCGTTCAGTTGGGATGCCGCGAAGGAGCGTGCAGCGTACAACGGCGCGACATCGGATGAGGACGTGCTCTACTTTCTCGTCGCTCCCTCGGCGAATACCAACGACGCGCTCGGCACACTCGCGCGCCTGGTGCGCGACGCTCACTTCGAAAACGCAGACTTTCAGCGCGAACGCTTCATCGTAATGAACGAGGCACAACGAGACGCCTCCGACCCACAGTTCAATCTCGCGCGCGAGACCGACGTACGACTCTGGGGCGACGGATTCCCGCGCAAGAACGTGATCGGCGATGAAATGAGCCTCATGTCCGTTACGATCCCGCAGCTGACCACGATCTTCAAGCGATATTACGTCCCGAACAACGCGGCGCTGATCGTGTCAGGCGACATCGGTGCTCGCGAAGGGATGGAGATGGCGCGGAGCCATTTCGCAGGCTGGAAGCGTCAGGCGAATCCGTTCACTTCGCACCCAGTTGCCGCCATGCCGGCGCTTGACTCCAGTCGCGCCGTGGTCATATCGGCGAACGTCACCACTATTACGCTCGAAGTCGCCTGGCAGGGGCCCAGCGTTTCGACCGACCCGCGAGGAACGTATGCGGCTGACGTACTTTCAGAAATTGTCAACGACGACCAGTCCGGTTTTCACACGCGGCTCGTGGATAGCGGAGTGTTTCAGGAAGTCGCGCTTGAATACAGCACCCGCGCGCACACGGGGCCGATCACCTTCCACGGCGTTACCACGGCGGCCAAACTTCCGGATGCGCTGACGGCGCTCTATACCGAGCTCGACTACATGGCCGAGCCGAGCTACTTCTCTCCGGTGATAATCGCCGCCGCGACAAAACGCCGCGAGGTTGGCAGCGTGCTTCAGCTTGAAAATGCGCATGGTCTGGCACTCGATCTCGCCGAGACGTGGTCGGTCGCAGGCACCGACTATTTCCGAAGCTACAGCGATAACATGGCGGCGATGACGGAGAACGATCTGCACTCCTATGTAGAACGTTACCTCTTTCACAAGCCGTTCGTGATCGCTGCACTCGTACCGCCCGATCGCGCTGCGTCCACCGCTACCATTCTCGCCGAGGCCCTCGGGGAAGGCAGACAATGACACCTCGGTCCGATAACACGTTGCGCACGCGAATCATCTCACTGTCGCTTGGCG
>DATNCZ010000459.1:0-4094 GCA_035553335.1 Gemmatimonadaceae bacterium | reverse complement strand
AAGATATTTGAGTATTGCCGAGCTCTCCGTCAGGCGGAAGTCCCCATCCTCCAGCACCGGCACCTGCCGGCTCGGATTGATCGCGGCATATTCCGGTTGGTACTGCTCACCGGTGAAGAGATCGACGATCTGGTAATCCAGGTCGATATCGGACTCGGCAGCAAACAGGACGATCGGCCTACTCGTGGTCGATACCGGATGATAGTAGAGCTTCATTCCTGCCTCCTCGCGCCAGATGACATGATCGGGTGCCAACCCATGCTATCCCTTCGATGAAACGGATTCCGGCGCGCTTGCTTCGCGACGTGAAAACTTCTCCATCGATACCGAGTACTCGCCTGTTTTCGCGTTGTGACGCACACAATATTCAGTCGGATAGTACCCGGACTCGCCGACCGCCTTCGGCACTTTGATCGGCAGGCAGCCGTTCGGCTTGCTCAGCAAGTACGCGCGCGTGACCATCGCTTCGTAGAAGATTACCTTCCCATCGTACACACCATAGATCCAACTTCGGGTGAAGGGCTCCTTTTGGAATTCAGGACCTGTGGCGTCGATCAGGTGATTGCCCATCACCGGAACGACGGCTTCGACATCCACATAGTCCGGCGGCATATAGTTCGGTGGTAGCGGCTTCCTCGCCGTCTCGAATTGGTCGCAGCGGACCAATTCCGGCCCACAAGGTCCGGATTCGATCGCGAAGGCGTCCGCAATCGGGCCCATTTCGAAGTGAACATCGAAGTGCGGTACGTCGTAGACGCCCGGCGGGATATGGCCGACGGGGTTCCAGTTCAAGAGAACCCACTTGAACGGTATGTCGGTTCGTCCGGCCACCCCATCCGGCAGCGGAATGACGAACTCGTGCGTGTGCTGGCATTTCGTGCCGGCGTCTATCGCGCCGTTCTTGGTACGGCCGAAGCAACGGTGTTCGTCGGAATCGCTCGGCAAGCCATCCAGCGCGCTCGAAGACCAAGCAACGCCGATCGCGGCCGGCGCGCCTCCGCGCTCGAGTTCGGCGTAGCTCGATACCGTTCCACCACCGAGCTTCAATTGCCAACCCATCATTCGGGACGCCGCCGTACCGCCGTGCTCACTCGAACAGCCTGCTACGGCCAGCATCGTGACGGTCAACATCGTGATGAGGGCCAACATCGTGAATCGGGAAGCCATGCATTCCCTCGCCGAGTCCGATCAAGCGGCTCTGGAGTTTGAAGGTGCGGCCGCACGTGAATCTGCGACCTTACCATGAAGCGCGTCGCTCCCACGCGATCGCGCCTTGGTCTTCCTGACGTCAGCTTCGATCGCTCGACATTCCGGCCCGGAAAACTTTTCGGTGAGCGCGTCGAGGAACACCCGCGTTCGCGTGGGCATCAGTCGCCGGCCCGGGAACACCGCCCACGCATCGACCGGAGGGAGACGCCAGTCGGGCAATACCTGCACAAGCTCTCTGCGCTGCAGGTAAGGCAACGCGAAATGGTCGGTTATCACCGTGATCCCCGCGCCCTCCAGCGCCATGCGCATGAGCAGCTCCGGCGAGTTGGTGGTCGCGCGCCCCGGTGGAATGCCCTGCCAGCGCGCATCACCACGCTTTAGGACCCACGGCATCGCATCACCGGTTCGCGAGAGGATACGCAGCGCGTCATGGTCCATGAGGGCTTCCGGTTTCAATGGCATTCCGCGGCGGGTGATGTACGCGGGCGCGGCATAAAGACTGCCGGTGAATGCAGCTACGCGGCGGGCGGCCAGCGATGCGTCGTCGCGCAAGTCACCGACGCGAATCGCGACGTCGAAGTTTTCGCCGATGAGATCGACGAAGCGCGCCGAGAGATCGACCTCGAGCGTGATGGCCGGATATCTGAGAACGAATTCCGCGAGCAGGGGTGCCAGCACGAGGTTGGCGAGGTCTCCCGGCATCGTGACGCGCAGGCGGCCGCTCGGCTCGATTTGCCGGTTGTGCGCCAGTGAGGTCGCGGCGGCAACGTCCTCGGCGACATGATGCGCATGCTCGAGCACGGCGAGCCCGAAGTCGGTGACCGTCAGTTTGCGGGTGGTGCGCAACAGCAGGCGTTCGCCGAGTTGCGCTTCAAGGGCAGCGACCCGTCGCGAAACGGTGGACTTGGGCAGGCTCAAGCGCTCCGCGGCTCGCGAAAAGCTGCCTTCGTCGACGACACGGGCGAAAAGGAGAAGGTCGTTGGGCTCGAGGTTCATTTTCGTTGCGTCCGGAGGAAGCGCTCGCGAAAAGAGCCGCCGCGCCGCGATCCGACGCGCGCCATATTGTTGCTGGAATGGAACGATCATACCCATTCTAACGGCTTCCGAATCATCCATGCAACAAATATATTCGCTCCATCACCAACCCGATTGGATGGAGTACGTCATGAATATCCTGCAGATCAATTCCAGCGCCCGTCGCGATGCATCCCGTTCGACACGCCTCGCGAATCGGCTCGTCCAGCGGCTGCGCGAGAGCGAGGCTGCTTCGACGCTCACCGTGCGCGATCTCAACGATGCGCCACATCCGGTTCTCGACGAAGCGGCCCTGAGCGCGCTTTTCACGCCGGCCCATGAGCGCACGCCCAAGCAAGCTGCGCGCGTGGCGCTCGACGACGCATTGATTGCGGAGATACAGGCAGCCGATGTCGTCGTATTGGGCATCCCGATGTACAACTTTGGCGTGCCGGCGGCGCTCAAAAACTGGATCGACGCGATTTCGCGCGCCGGTGTCACTTTCCGCTACTCCGAGAAGGGACCGGAAGGCCTGCTCAAGGGAAAGAAGGTCTACGTGGCGCTCACGCGGGGCGGGCAGTACCGCAATACGCCGTCCGACACGCAGGTGCCGTACCTGCAGACGGTATTCACGTTTCTCGGGCTCACCGACGTGCAGTTTGTGTACGCCGAAGGCCTGGCAATGGGTCCGGACGCCGAGCGAAACGCCATCGCATCGGCACACGAGCAGATCGAGGAAGCGTTGGCGGCGTAACGCGATCCAACTGGCCGGCGCTTGCAAGATCGCATACTTGGATGATCTGACATGGAGATTGCAATGATGACGCTGATGAACAGCGAAACAGACACCGTAACGAAGCCCCGCGCGGTCGAGCGGCTGATCGCGGGCGAATCGACGTCGGATGGCGCCGGCGTGAAGCTCACGCGAGTGCTCGCTCAGCCGCTGCAGCGACGCCTCGATCCGTTCCTGATGCTCGACGCATTCGGTACCGATGACCCGCGGGATTACATCGGCGGATTTCCCGATCACCCGCACCGCGGCTTCGAGACGGTCACGTACATGATCGCCGGCCGCATGCGTCATCGCGACAGCGCGGGCCACGAAGGCTTGCTGCAGAACGGCGGCGTGCAGTGGATGACGGCAGGGCGCGGCGTGATCCACTCCGAGTTGCCCGAGCAGGACGACGGGCGCATGGAAGGATTCCAGCTCTGGCTCAATCTCGCCGCGAAGGACAAGCTGCGTGCGCCGTGGTATCGCGACATCCAGAGCGCGGAGATTCCGGAGTTCGCCACATCCGAGGGCGTAAAAGTGCGAGTGATTGCCGGGCGCAGCCACGGGATCGACGGGGCCATGCAACGCGAAACGACCGAACCGCTGTATCTCGATCTCGAAATGCCCGCAGGCGCTGGCTTCGCGCAGGCGATTCCGGCGTCGCACAACGCATTCGTTTACGTGTATCGCGGCGAGTTGCAGATCGGCGATACGCAGGTCCCGGTGAAGCGTATGGCGATTTTCCAGAACGACGCCGGTAGCGATGGTGTAGCGATCAAGGCTTCCGCAGCGTCGCGTGCGTTGCTCATCGCCGGCAAGCCGTTGGGTGAGCCGATCGCGCAGTACGGCCCGTTCGTGATGAACACGAACGACGAGATCCGCCAGGCGGTGCAGGACTACCAGGCGGGCAAGCTCGCGGCAATGCAGTAAGATCAGTGCGTTAGAATTCTGCATGACCTTCAGCGCTGCCCGGCGATAACGCCGCACTCATGCCGCCGGGCACCGCCTACACGATCGACATCCATCCCCGCATCCCGGCACGCCTCGCGCGCCTGGCAGACCTCGCGGGCAACCTCTGGTACAGCTTCGATCGGCCCAC
>DATNCZ010000458.1:0-10100 GCA_035553335.1 Gemmatimonadaceae bacterium | reverse complement strand
TGGCGATCTGCAGTGCGACGCGCATATCGCGGCGGGACCGGAGCGTCCGGGCTTCCGGCGTATTCCTTCGTGTCATCGGCAAATTCGAGCAGCGATCCCAGTCCCAGCCCATCACACGCAACGTGCACGCGCGCCATCGCGCGAATCAGCGCGACGTCTTCCGCCTTGAGTACGTCTGTACGACGGATGAACACGCCGCCGGAGCGATCGATCAGCGCCGCCTCGCTCGACGCCATGACCGTCGACGTGAGAGTGTCGTTCAATTCCTGCAGGTATGACGGCGGCCGCTCGTTAAGAATGACGAGATCCGATTTGAGACCCTTCAACCTCCAGTAATGGTGCGCCTGCAACAGTTGCCGGATGCTCGGCATTCCCTCCGGTGCGTCGATGGTCGCAAGCAGGATCGGGTTGTCACCGGAGATGCCGAGTGGCCATAGCGACTGCTGTCCGCGCGTGTTGTCGCGCAGCTCGGTGCCGGTCGGCCGCAATTGCGGATGCGGATAGATGAGATAGCCGGCGAACTGCTGATACACGGCAGCATCACTCGGCGCGATCCCCAGGTCGCGCAGCTCGGCCTGCGCCTGCGCCCAGCTCAGATCCAGTGCGCGGCGCGCACTGAACGGATCATCGTACAGGTCAGACAGCTCCACCGCGCGCTCGCGCGTCTCTGCAACGAGCGTGGTGAAGCTCACCGGGACGGATTTGCCGGGCGCCACACGAATGCGAACGCGGAGCGAGAAGATCGGATCGAGTGGAGCGCCGGCGGAATTGGACAGACTGCCAGCGTCTTCCATTGCATCGGGGTGTCGCACGGATTTCCCGCGGCCGATGAACTTTGCGCGGTCGGTCTCGTAACTCACACTGCCTACGCGCTCGGGGCCTGTCGCGACGACGTGCGCCCCCCAGTAGACTTTCTCGTCCGACGCACGGGCGCGACGCGTCGCAATGATCGCCGAATGCTCGCCGACCCATTCCGTCTGGACAAAGAGATTGCCGAACGCGGGATGCTGTCTGTCCGTGTCGAGGGACTGCAACACGATCTCGGCGTAGCTCGTGAGCTCGAACTCGCGCGTCACGGCGGACCTGTTCGTGATCGTCACGCGCCTGACTTCAGCGGCGTCGTCGGACGATACCACGACCTCCATCCTCGTGTCGACGTCGCCATCCCGGCGATGGAACTCGACGCGATCACTGGCAAACGAGACATGATACGCGTCAGCATCGACGGCCACCGGCTGGTGGGCGGCGCTCCATACACGTCCACTCGTCATGTCCTTGACGTATATCCACTCGCCGTGGTTGTCACGCGTCGTGTCGCGGCGCCAGCGTGTAACCACGATATCGCCGTAACGACTGTAACCGCCGCCGGCGTTCGTGATGAGCGTAGTGTATGGAACGTTGCCGAGCAGTGCGATACGTGGCTGGGACGTGTAAGGCGTGTCCGTTTCCCGTACGGCTGGCTTGGCGACTTCCACCGGCGTCGTCGGCACCGGCTCGTCCTCGTTGCCGGTACGCTGCACTACCAGGCGTCTTGGAATGCGTTCCTGAAGCACCAGGTCGTTGGAGCGGACCAGCGGATCCGCATGAAAACGCCGCTGCCACACCTGACGCTGCAATGCGTTGGTGAGTGCCACCAGACTCATCCCGATGTGGTGTGCCATGTACGTTCCAACCACCGCGCGCGTGGATCCCGGATCCGGACGCGTGTAGTCGATGGCGTCACGGAAGCCGTACGGCCCCAACGCTCCTTCACTCTCGAGCAGGGCGAGGTTGCGGATCGCCTGATGCGGCTGGATCAACATCGCGAGCACGGTCGCGTACGGCGCGACAACCAGGTCCTTGTTGAGCCCGCGCTTCAGCGCGAGATCCGGCACACCGAAACCGCGATACTGATATACCTGATTCCGGTCGCGCATGTTGTATGCGGATTCGGATACTCCCCACGGAGTCTTTCTCTCCGCACCGTACAGAATCTGTCGTCGCACTGCACCGTGGTAGGTCTGATCCAGCAGCGTGAACGGGTACGACTGGGTCACGAGTACCGGCATGAGATACTCGAACATGCTGCCGCTCCACGAAGCGAGAGCACGAATGCCCCTGTCGGACGTGAGCGAGCGTCCGAGATGAAACCAGTGCTCGACCGGAACATCGCCCTTGGCAATGGCTATGAACGAAGCAAGGCGTGCTTCGGATGCGAGCAGATCGTAGAACGAATTGTCGAACGAGCTGGCGCTCGTATGATATCCGATGGAGAACAGCTTCCTGCGCTCATCGTACAGGAACGTAAAGTCCATCTCGGACGCGTAGGCGAATGCGCGATCCGCAATCGCGCGCAGTCGTGCGCACTCGTCGCCGACATCCTCGCCCGGCGCCACCGTTCCCTGCATCCGCTCTCCCGACCTGGCGGCGACTATGCCACCCGCGAGCGAGTGACCGGAAATCTCCATCTCGATCGTGCGCGGTTGCAGCGAATGGATTATCTGGATGCACGCCTGCTTCAATGCGATGAAGTGGCCGGCCAGATTGCCGCTGTCGACAGTCGATATGTACGCAGGCTCCAGCACCTGCAGCGTCGTGAGGTCATACCAGTTGAAGAAATGACCCCGATAACGGTTCATCTTGTCCAGAGACCGGAACACCCGCTCCAGGCGTTCGATCATGTCCTGCCGAGTTATGAAGCCAAGATCGGCGGCGCTGACTGTCGCCAGCAGCTGAAGCCCGATGTTGGTCGGCGACGTACGAAGGGCGACTTCCGGCTCGGGATCTTCCTGAAAGTTGTCGGGCGCGAGCCAGTTCGTCTGCTCGGTCACGAAGTGATTGAAGAACTCCCAGTGCAAGCGTGCATACCGCTCGGCGCGTGCGCGCTCCGCCTCGCCGAGCTTCACCTCGCCCGGAATTGCCGGAGCGGAGAGGGCAGATGCGATGCTGGGCGACACGATCCACAGGATCGCCAGCGGAATCGTTGCGGCAACAGCCAGCACGCGCAACCCGACATTCTCGCCCGTGTAGTACACACCCACCATCGCACCGACGCCGGCAAGCAGGCCGATCACCACCGCGGGCCACATGCGGCGATACACTTCGCGGTCAGCGCCCGAGCGCATTGCGCGTTCCACCTGCGACGCCGTCTGCCACTCGAGCATGTGGCGGTGCGTCACGTACAGGCGCACTAGTGTGCGCACTATCGCGTCCGCCGATACCCACGCCTGATGCGGCAGGAACGTCACCGCAAGGCCGAACTGCTCGGCGTTCGCCATTATGTCGCGCGCAACTGCACCGTAGTACGCCTGCAGAGATTGATCGGTCGGCGGCTGAAGTATCTCGAGGACTGCCGCGAACAGCCACGGAAATGCGATGAACCCCAGCACGACGAGCGTCCATAGCATCGGCGAACCAGGCAGGATGAACCAGCCAACGAGCAACAACACCAGCAACGCTATCTCTACGAGCGACCGTCTCAGGTTGTCGAAGATCTTCCAGCGCGAGAGCGTCGACAGTCGATTCGGCTCCAGACCGTCCGGACCCGGCACCGTCGTGCCCAGCCAGCTCAGGATCTGCCAATCGCCGCGAATCCAGCGGTGCTTGCGGCGCGTGTAGGCGAGATAGCGTGTCGGATAGTCGTCGTAGAGCTCGATGTCGGTGACGAGACCCGCACGCGTGTACGTACCTTCGATGAGATCGTGGCTCAGCAACGTGTTCTCGGGAAAGCGACCGTGCGTCGCTTCCTCGAATGCGTTGACGTCGTAGATCCCCTTGCCCGTGAAGCTTCCCTCGCCGTACAGATCCTGATACACGTCCGACACCGCTGTCGTGTATGGATCGACGCCGGGATGGCCCGAATGAATCGCGGCGAACTTGGAGCGATACGCGCTCGTGAGCGCAACACCAACGCGCGGCTGGAGAATCCCGTATCCGCGCGTCACACGCCCGAGCGTTTCATCGTACTCGGCACGATTCAGCGGATGCGCCATGGTTCCGACCAGCTGCGCGGCTGCGCCACGCGGAAGCACGGTATCGGAGTCGAGCGTTATGACGTAGCGCACATCCACGAGCCACGACGGATCGCCGGCGATCACGGGGAACGCGTCAGTGGATCCGCCACGCAGAAAGCGATTGAACTCCGCGAGCTTGCCGCGCTTGCGCTCCCATCCCATCCACACGCCTTCGGTCTCGTTCCACCTGCGCGCGCGATGGAAGATCAGAAACGGACCGGCATCGCTCGGCGTCCTGTACTTGTCGTTCAGCCCCCGAACGCCGCTCTCGATCGCGTCCACGACGTGCGCGTCACCGGCAAGAGTCTCGGTCCTGGCATCGGTAAAGTCGCTGAGAACGACGAAGCGGAGATTCGGGTCCGGATTCGCGAGATACTGCACCTCGAGATGCTCCAGAGCTTCGCGCACCGACGCAACAGTCGCGAACAATGTTGGAACAACGACGGCGGTTCGCGCTTGCGCGGGAATACCCTCGTCGCGATAGTCCATTTTTGGAAGCAGGTGCGGCGGTACGATCACCGTCACCAACTTGTTCACGACCGCGACACCAACCTCGCTTGCTGGAATCGCAAGCAGCAGTATCAGCAGCAGCGCGTAGCCCGTCGTCGAGATCGGCGCAATCTCCAGCATCAGGACGAACACCAGGAGCGTCACCGTCGATATCACGCCGAAGTAGATCATGCTCGGATGACGCTTGGCCCAGCGATATACGCGCTCGCCGACCGTCGGGACGTATTGAGTGCGCTCCTCGAGGGTGAGCCTGCCGTCGCCAATCAGCCAGTGGCCCACGTGCGACATGCGCGCATCGCCGGGATGCTCGCGCGCGAGGGCGAGCACTTCGTTGGCGATCGAGTCCTCGTCGCGCTTGGTGCGTTTGGCAATCTGCTCGACCGCGTGGCGGTACTCGTCCCGCGACGCGAACGTCATGTCGCCATAGACGTGAGCCGGATCGTCGCGCAGCAGTTTTTCCGTCACGCTCTGGGATTCGACGAACTCGTTCCAGTCCAGACGCGCGATCATGCGCAGACTCTGGATGCTGTTCGTGATGGTGACCTGCGTTATCGCGATACGACGATTCGAGCGCGTGACGGCGTCTTCGGCACTGAGCCCGTCTTCCGCGATCCACTGCTCCAGCCACACCAGAGGCGTGAAGTTCGTCTGGTAGCTGCGTATCTGTCCCAGGAAGCGCGCGACGAACGTCGGCGTCAGTTGCGGATGATGATCTATGAATGTCGAGAGTGCCTGCGACAACGCATCCGATGACTCGGCGCTCGCAGTGCGCATGCGTGTCGCCCACACGTCGGCTTCCTGCACCTCCGCCAATCGTGCAGCGGTGCGCAGTGCCATCCGGCGAATGTTCTCGACGAGGCCGAGCCGCAGCATCGTCGGAATCGCCCACAGCTCGCCCAGCTTGAGCTGCGACACGCGCTGAAACTCACGCGTGAACAACGTGATGTTGTCGAGATCCAGTCTGCCTTCTGTATGACCGATGAGCTCGATCGCCAGCTCGTACACACGCGGATACCCTGCCAGCGTGCCGGTCGCGAGCTTGGGCAGCTCCTGATAGTACTTGTGCGGGAGCGCGGTGCGTACCTCACGCATGTGCTCCTGAACGATGTAGTAGTTGTCCAGCAACCACTCGCCAGCCGATGAGATGTCGACGCCATGTGCGGCAGCATCACTCAGTGCATGCTGTATCTCCTTCAGTACCGTCCTGGTGTCGTCCAGTCTGCGAAGCAGCGGCCCTGGCCCGCGTCGCAGCGGCGGCGGCCCGATCTTCTCCTGCCGCGCGACCGCGCGTGCGCGCTCGGCGAGTCGTTCGACGCCGAGCACCTCACCTCGGATCGGAGCTACAAGATGGGCGGCGCCAGCGCCATCATCTTCGGTCCCGGTCCAGGCGAGGAAGCGCTTGAGGACGTTTTTTTCGGTTTTTGGGGGGGTAGCTGTGGCCACGTAGCGAAAGTTAAAGGCGCCCCGCCGAAGCGGTGCCCCGAATCTGCATGACGTACGGGCCTGTGCGCGACGCCATGCAATCGGGGACGTACCTGACTATTGCACGTAGTACGCCTTTATCGCCGAGGAGATTACAACGTCGCGAACGTGGGCCGGATCAGGACTGTCCGTGAGCGCTCCCTCGTCCATGATCTCGTCCCAGATGCGCTTCACCCAGATCACGAACTGCTCAGCGCTGAGCCCGCCATCGTGTGCCTCGGCCGCAGCGGAGCTTACTGCGCTGCGTACCTCGTCCTGCGCACCCTCCGGGATCGAGCAATGCGCCCTCAGAGCCGCACGAAATTGGGTCGCCATCTCTTCACTTAGCACGCGAAAAATATACTACGTATGTTTCTGAGATGACAACGGGCAGTGAACGGTCGATCGAACCGGACGTGCGTCAGTAAGCGATTCGCGCGCGGCGACGCGTCATGCGGCGACTAGAGGAACGAGCTCGGTCATGTCCGCGACTGAATTTCTGAAAGCTGCCAGGGCATCGAGAACGGTCGGGTCGAAAGCCGTCCCGCGGCCCTCGTTCAGGATTCGGGACGATTCTATCCACGGGAGACTCGCCCGGTATGGCCTGTCCGCCGTAAGAGCCTCGTATACGTCGGCGACGCACAGAATTCTCGCGGTCATGTCGAGTCTGTTACCGCTCAGATGCCATGGATAGCCGCTGCCATCGAGTCGCTCGTGATGCAGAGCCGCCGACCAGGCGAAGTCGCGGAAGGCAGGTACCCGGGACAGGATCTCCCAGGTAAAGAACGGATGGCGCTCGACGGATTTCCGCTCGGAATCGGTAAGTGGTCCAGCCTTGTCGAGGATGGAATTCGACACGCCCAGCTTGCCAATGTCGTGAAGAAGGCCGGCGCGGTACACCCGCCGCTGAGTGCCCGAATCGAGCCTCATCTCGCGCGCGATTCCCAGCGCGTACGACGCCACGTTGCGCGAATGCGAGTAGGTGTAAGGTGACTTGGCGTCGATTATGTCGGCGAAGGCGCGCGCCACGACGTCCAGATCCTCCTCACTCACCCAGCGCAGCTGTGACGCGGGCTCGGCTCCGATCACTTCATCGGTCGGATCGGTGCTGTCGAGCCTCTCCCACCAGCTCGATTCATGACGCCACCCCAGGACGCGATCCACCAGGGCCGGATCAAACCAGGTCCCGCTCCGGCGCCGCGCGATCCCTATCGCTCCTCTGGAGCCGTCATGCTGATGAAATACATCGATCACCTGGGCAAGATTCGCGATACGCGACATGAGCGGGATCGCGGGTCCGGCAAGCCCGTCGGGATGGCCCTTGCCGTTCCAGTGCTCGTCCAGGTGTCTCACCGCATCGGCGGTGGCCTGTGGGAATCCCAGCCGAATGGCGATGTCAGCGCCTCGCTCGCACCGTAATCCCATGATCTCCTTCATCACGTCTTCGGCGCGGGCGACACCCACGAAATGCCTGAGCTTGTCCGAAAGGCCGCCTTCCATGGCGACGGTACGTGCCGTCTCCACAGCGAGAGCCACCCTGTTCTGGCGGTCCACACTTCTCATTCGAGGCTTGAGCTCGAGGTCGTCCGTCCCGAACAGCTGGCAGAGGCGAGCAGCGTTGTTGGAGCAGCCGGCGTCCTTGAGGAGGAGCGCGTAGTAGAGCGCGGCGCTGTCGGACGGGTTCATGTCCAGCTCGCGGCTCAGGCGCATGCCGATCAGGCAGGTGCGCATCGTGTGGCCAATCGGCTGCCCTTCCGTGAGGTCGAGCGCACACGAAAGCGCGGAAATCACCTCTGAAAGGTTGATGCGGGCGGACATAGTGTCGCCAAGTCTCGGCTACATCCGCGCGTTATTCACCGGCAGAAAATTCCGGCGGAGTCCGTCCCGGGTCCGTCCCGCCTCCGTCCCGCCTCCGTCCCTACTCCGGCCCCCCTAGGTACCCGCGTACCACTCGTAGCCCTGATCGCTCCAGTATCCGCCGTTACGCTTGGGCATGAAGACTATCTTTGTGAGGTATTTCGTGTTCTTGTAGCCCAGCTTTATCGGTGAGAAGAGGCGCGCCGGCGCGCCGTGGCCGGGCTCCAGCATCCTGCCGTCCAGTCCATAACAGATGAGCGTCTGCGGATGCATCGCGCTCTCTATGTCCCAGCTCTCGTGGTAGTCGTTGTCGAACGACTGAAAGTCGACGTACTTCGCGTCCGGAGTCGCGCCAGCTGCACGCGCGAGATCGCTCATCCGAACTCCTGTCCACGTTTCCACCGCGGTCCATCCCTCGACGCAGTAATGATTCACGCGCTGCGTGATTCGCGGCAGACGCTGCAGCATGTCCATCGTCAACGTGAGCGGACGCGTAACGAGCCCCGACACTTCGAGCGTCCACTGTCCGCGCGCCGAAATGTCCCACACTGGAACTGTATCCGAAATGTAATATTTCGGTAACGCCACCCCCGCGTTGCGCCATCGCGACGACGGTGCATCCATCGACGTATGACGGAACAGTCCGCGCTCGAGCGTCTCGTTCTTTCGCATCGCATACTTCAACAGCTTCTCAGCGCCCTTCGGTCCGCGCGAACCGCACGCAGCGAGAAGCCACGATGCGCTCAATCCTCCACTGGCAAGAAGAAAGTCACGCCTGCGCATCGACGTCGTGCCTCGCGCGAGTGAAGATGTGATAGAACGGACGTGCATCACGCAACTCCGGCGCACGGTCGGGATTGTACTTCCCCGTCACTATCGAGCGTATCGAATACGGATCCACCGCGAATACCATGAATATGTGAATCGCTGAAAGGACGACGAGCGCGAGCATCACGAGAAAGTGCCAGTAGCGCGCGTACACGTATCCACCCAGCAGATTGGTGAGTGGAGCGAGCGAGACCGGCTTCCACACGGCAACGCCCGTTATCACCGCGAGCGCCGCGAGGATCGGGATCGCGAAATAAGTGAATTTCTGCAGAGCGTTGTGCTTGCCCTGATGCGGATGCTTCTTGCGCACGAACGCGTAGAACTTGAGCATCTCCCACGAATCGCGAACGTCACCACGACGCGGTACCAGATCGCGCCACTCGCCGTGCAGGTAGATGAAGATCACGTACGCGATGCCGTTCACCACGAACAGCCACATCATCGCGAAGTGCCAGTTGCGCGCGCCGGCTAGCCATCCACCGAATGTCGCCCAGTGCGGTATGGCCTTTCCCGCGAAAGGATAACAGCAGAACGTCATTCCACGCCGCGCGAACATTGGATAGGCGTTGAATATCTGCAACCCGCTCCCGATCATGATCACGAGCGCTACCGCGTTCACCCAGTGCGTCACGCGTACGAACCAGTGATGTCGGTCAACAGCCATGTAGGGTCTCCCCCTGGAGGTACGGCGCGGAAACGAACAGAATGTCTCCGGGGTCTTAAGATATAGCTCCGGGTTTCCAATGGCGCAGTACGGCGCCCAGTGCATATTGGATCTGTGGAGCGACCATATCGAACCATGGCCGAGCATAGCGCCCAGTATCTGAAAGGCACTCCGCCGCCGCGCATAGTCTGCGCCGCGCTGCTTCTCGCATCGACCTCGTGCATCACGCCGAAACCGCTCGTCATAACGGCTCGGCCCGTGGTCGAAGCATCGCAACCGCGTCCGGGCGACGCGCCGCACGCTGCCATCCGCTGGTACGATACGTTCTGGAAGGCGCTCGCGGATGTGAACGTCCAGGCCGCGTGGATTGTCGCTGACGGGAGCGAGCAGCGAAAGCTTGCCGACGCCATCGAGGATTTCCTCGGCGGAGACAATGCCGCAGCGGACTCGACCGTCGTCCCGCTTCTGTCAGCAAAGGACAGCGTGGTCCGCAACGCCGCGCGAATTACCTACGGTGCGATCCTTACCGCCGAAGGAAACTGGACCCGGCTGGCGTTCTATGCCGACTCGGCAAAGAGCGAGTCCCGGGATGCTGCAGGCGTCGAAACCTGGGCGTCGGCGTTCAAGGGTGTCTCGACGAGCATCGCGTTCGCGGATTCGATGTCCGTCGTGCCGCTCGGGCACTCGGAGAGCGGTGTGCCGATCGTCCCCGTGGTGGTGAACGGCGTCACACGACACTTCTGGCTGGACACGGGGTCGAGCATCACGATCCTTACGTCGGACGTCGC
>DATNCZ010000457.1:0-9165 GCA_035553335.1 Gemmatimonadaceae bacterium | reverse complement strand
GCAGCGAGCTCGACATGCTCATGGCCATGGCGTTCCGGCAGGCGGGAATGCGAGACAGCGCCGCCGTATATGACCGGTACGTCGCGAGTGTGCGCGGCAGCTCGCACGAGTGAATTACGGTTGCTGCACCGGTCAGGACTCCGCGCGCGTTTCCAGTTCGACGCGTGTGTGATTGAGCCGCGGGTGCAAGGGATCGGAAAGATCCATCCACTCCCACGGAATCCGGAATCGACGATACCCGACGACCGATCCCATCCTCTGAACAAGCTTCTGCGCGAATACACCACCCGTCAGTGCTTCCATGAGTCCATACGCACCGACATGAAACTCGACGACTACATAGTCGTTGCCATGTTCGTGCAGCTCGATCCTTGCGAGCAGCTCCTCGATCCTTCCAATCTTGCGTCCGTCCGCGTCGCGCACCTGCCGACCGATCAGATGACTGAGCAGCAATTCGCGAGACATCACTTGTTCTCTCCCTGCGATCCGGGAATGTGACCGATGATGTGATCGCCGAGCCAGCGCTCCAGCCGACTGGACGGCAGTGTTGCACCGTCCACATCCAGCTCGATCGTACCTCCGATCACACGAACCGCTGAGAATGGCACGCGGCTCACGCCGAAGTCGCGGTCATGATGCAACATCGCTGCTATTGCACCGCGCAGCCTGACCATCCACGTCCCGACGCGCTCGGCGCGCACCGCGCCGCCAATGAGAATGGTCGAGACGCGTAGCGGCTTGCCTTCCGTCAGCGTCAGAGCGAGCGCGTCGACGCGTCCTATCCTGCGGCCATTGCGATCGCACAGACATGCGTCCTGCACGTCGTGGACCAGCTGTACACCATCGAGGGCTGCCATGTCAGCCGCCTCCCGTTATCTGCAACGGCAGGGAAACGAAAAACAGCGCTATCGAAAGCACCGAGATGGAGATCAGGGCGATATTGCTGATCCAGCCATTACAGTGACGGCCCATGACATTGCCGTCGTTCATCAGGGCGATGAGCGGGATCACGGTGAACGGAAGACTCGCGGCGGAGAGCACCATCGACATGTTGGTGAGCGAGAGAGCGCTGATGCCGAGCGCCGCCGGTATTGCCGCGACGAGTATCGCAACCGTGTAAACGGTGCTGAAGCGCGAGTTGCGAGCCGGCCGCAGATTCTCGCTCCATTCCCACCCGAATCCCTGCGCGATGAGATATGCGATCGATAGCGCGATCTCGAGCGTTGCACCGAAGCAGGTGATGCACAACGTTGCGACGAACAGCCAGAAACCAGCGCGGCCGAGCGGTGATACGAACAGCGATCCGAGTTGCTCGAATCTTTCGATCTGGATGTGCGCCGGCGCGAATACGAGTGCCGCCGTTACGATCACAGCGAGTGCAAGCGTGCCGCCAAACAGATTCCCGAGGCCTGACGTGATCCGGTTCACGCCCAGATAGTCCTGGGTCCAACCGTCCTCCACTGCGCCGGCTGAATAGAACAGATAGAGATAGGGACTGATCGAAGCACCGAGTATGCTCACCGCGAGATACCAGTAGCGTGCGGGATTTTCGGTCGGGCGGGATGGAATGAACGCGCGGCCGAGCGCGCCCCAGTCCGGATGCGCCTTCACCGCGCCGACCGCGAACGAGACGGCGAGCAGCCCGAGCGTTGCAGTCCCCTGCTCCACGATTCCGAACGTTCCACGCCACAGAACCATCCAGCCGAGCACTGCGACGGGCACCGCCCACCATGCAAACGCGATCCCGGTTGCCATCTGCAGCGCAGTGCCGACGCCACCGATCTCCGCCATGAGCACCATCAGGCTGACCACGAACACGGCGATGAGCGCGACGAGAAAGAATCGCATTCCGAAGTGCTCGCGCAGCAGATCGACATATGTGCGCTTGCTGACAGCTGCGAGCCGTCCGGTCATCTCCATCAGAAAGGCGAGGCTGATGACGCCGAGTGCCAGAGCCCAGACGAGCTGGTAGCGAAACTCGCTTCCGGCCTGCGCCGAGGTGGCGATGGATCCCACCTCGAGAAAGCCGCCGATGCCAGTGACGATTCCGAGTGCAATTTCGAGCCATTTCTTCATGCATCGGCGCTACATGGCAAGACCTCTGCCGGAATTGCGATCGCCAGGGCGCCGGCGCAGTGGACGGCAATCCAGCCCGTCCCCTTGACATTCCGTAAGCCCAAACTTACCGTAAGCTATGGCTTACACATCAGCCCTGGCCGCCCTCGCCGATCCAACCCGCCGCGCGGTGTTCGAGCGCTTGCGCCGCGGACCGGTGCCGGTGGGAGTGATCGCCGCGGGTCTTCCAGTCAGCAGGCCCGCCGTCTCGCAGCATCTCAGGGTGCTCAAGGATGCGGGCCTGGTGCGCGACGAAGCCGTCGGCACGCGCCGGCTCTATGCGGTCGATCCGCGCGGCGTCGCGGAGCTGCGCGCGTGGCTGGACCGCTTCTGGGATCAGGCGCTCGACGCATTCAAGGCCGAAGTCGAAGGCAAACCTCAACCGACGAAAAGGAAGAAATCACGATGACAGGGCCGCGCACCGCAGCAACAGCGCCATCAATTGCACCAGTTGTGAAGACGATCACCGTGAAAGCCACGCCTGCGCGTGCATTCGAGGTATTCACCGCCAACATGACCCGGTGGTGGCCGATCACCCATACGATCCGCACGAGCGGCGCGCCGATCGCCGAGGTCGTACTGGAGCCACGCGTGGGCGGCCGCTGGTACGAGCGGGGGACTGATGGTACGGAATGCGGCTGGGGTCACGTGATCGCATGGGAGCCGCCGAACCGAGTCGTACTCGCGTGGCAGATCAACGCCGAGTGGAAGTTCGACCCTTCGCTCATCAGCGAAGTGGAAGTGCGGTTTCAGGCGCAGGGGACTGATATGACACTGGTGAGATTGGAGCATGGCAAGCTCGAGGCTTTCGGAGATGGCGCCGAGAAAGTACGCCAGGCGATCTCGTCGGAAGCCGGTTGGGGCGTGCTGTTGCAGGCTTACGCGGATGCTGTCGTGTGAGCGATTCGACGCCAGCGCACGTCGGCTCGATTACATGAGCGAAGTCGGTGAGAGGTAGCCGGACATGCTACCTCTCACCGACTTCGCATTCAGGCACCGTCCGCAGCGGCGAGGACGTACCGCGGGACCAGCTGCTCCCGGAACGTCCGCCAGATTCCGTACTGGCCGTAATTGCCAGCCGTGATCACCACAGTGATGTCCAGCTCAGGCACCACGATCAGGAACTGTCCGCCGTTGCCGCTCGCTTCGTACTCCTGGTAGTGGCGGCCGTTTGCCTCGAGCGTGAAACGGTGCCATGCGAAGCCATCCGATCCGTTGGGATTGTCGATCTGGTGCGACGTGGATGCTTCGACCCACGATCTATCGACGATGCGATGCCCGTTCCAGGTGCCGCCGTCGAGATACAGCTGTCCAAACTTGAGCAGGTCACGCGGTCGCATCTGCACTCCCCCGCCGCCATACATCTGGCCCGTTGGAGTGAGATTTATCGAGTAGTGGTCGATTTCCAGCGGCTGCGCAATGGTGCGGTCGAAAAACGCCGGAAGCCAGCTCTGCGTGGCGTGCGCAATGACGCCCGCGGCGAGATTGAGACCCGCAGAGCAATATGCGTACGACGTGCCCGGCTCGTGCAGCACGGGCAACTCGAGCGTGTAGCGATACCAATCCGGCTGCGTTGTTTGCGACTGCATGCGATCTTCGTTCCCCGGAGACGCGTCGTCGTTGTCATCGCATGCGAGGCCGGAGCTGTGAGTCAGCAGATTCCCCAGCGTGAGCTGCGCGCGACGGGGATCCGCCGCAACGAGTTTCCCGGTGTTGGGAAACGAGGCGTAGACTAGCGTGTTCGGATCAATCAATTTCTTTTGATGCATTGCAACGCCCAGCATCACGGATGTGAACGTCTTGGACGCGGAGCGAAGATCGTGCACGCGCGTTGCGTCGTAACCGGCGAAGTATTCCTCCAGCACAAGTTTTCCGTGCCGAGCAACCAGTAGCGAGTGAATCGCAGGCGCATTCGGTGCTACGGGGTTGGTTTCCTCGATCTCGCGCACCAGCGCCGCAAGCTTTGCCTCATTCAGGCCGACGTCATGACCGCGTGCAGTCGGCCAACCGTCACCGCGACGAGGCTCGGGGGCACGATAGCCGTAGGGCGATGCCGCCGGTGTTCGGGGAAAGAATCCAACTGCCTGCGCCCGTGTGCGGGGCGTGAGAATTACCTGGCGCCCGAAGTCCATGACTATCTGGTGTTGCGCAGAGTCGTATACGACACTGTTGCGTTGCCTCCCGCTCGCGACGTCGAGAAAGCGGAGCGTGTCGCGATCGCGCACGACACGAAACGCGGACGCTCCGCCACGCCAGTTCGCGTCAGGATTGCGGAAGTAGCCTGTGAGCGATCCATCGGGTTGCTTCTCGATCGACAGATACAACGACCATCTCTCATCGAGCGGCTCCACGGTGCCACGCCACAGGTTGCTCGTTATTCGGGTAAGCGTGACGAGCGACGCGTATCGGGCTTGGAGCTGGCCCTGTGGCTGGATCCAGAAGCCGCGTACCGCCAGATCATGTGACAGGGGAACGGGACTCCTGAATTCGCCCTGGCCGCCGGGCAAGCTGAACGAAAGCGTGTCGTGTGCGACAGCCGCCGTCGTCTCGAATCCGGCGACGTTGACGATCCAGACTCCGCGATAATGGCGGAGACTGATCTCGCCACGAACCTGCGGGCCCGAGATGGATTCGTGACCCCATAATCCGACGAGGTCAGAGTCGGATTGCACGGCGCCAACATGTGTGGCTTGGGCTGGCATGCGACCGTATGGCATCAGGGTGGCAACCGAAAACAGAAGTGTGGTGGTGATTCGCAAAAGTGCCTCGGAGTGAGCTGCCGGGGAGTGATCCGGCTTCCATCGGAGAAGGTAGCAACGAGGATCTGCATCGGTCTTGTACTTTTGCAACCTTTTGATGGGCGTCCCGGCGTCAGGCCTTTGACACGCGGCGATACTCAGCCGGCGTCAACCCGAATGCGCGTCGGAAGGCGGCGTTGAGATGACTCTGATCTGCATAGCCACACTGCAACGCGACGAGGCTGAGCGAGGTGGGCGTGTGAGCGAGGAGAGCCGCGGCGCGCTCGATCCGGCAGCGGCGAAGATATTCACCGGGGGAGCACCCGAAATACTTGCGGAACACTCGCGCAAGGTACACCGGATGCACGTCGCAGGCACGCGCGATATCCGCGATGCACGTGCCTTCTGCACAGTAATCCTGAATGAGATCGCGCGCGACGCGAAGCCACGGAGGCACCGAAGAGCGCTGCGGCACACGCTCCACGATCGCCAGGGTGAAGAGCTCGAGACAGATCGCTTCGACGGCGAGAGAGGATGAATCCACGTAATCCCCAAGCTCTCTGGCCAACCGCATTCCGATTTGCACGGCGCTCCGTTCCTGCGTGTACACGGCGTCCTGCACGAGCGGAAAGGGTCCGGCGATATCGCCCATTCGCGCTGAATCCACTGCCACGGAGATGAAACGCCCATCCACACGCCCGTCGATCCGACGGAAGCGATCGCGATGAGTGGTACCCGGAGGGTTGTAGATCAGCGCCGGCTTGACACACACCGCGTCGGCACCGCGTGCGGTCGTGACATACTGGCCGCTCAGCAGCACGATGAAGTGGGCTGTCTCATGGGTGTGGCGCTCGATCTGGAGGGTCGGGTCCGCCGTCATGCTTGCGATCGTGAATCCGGCGACGGTATCCCGCCGACTCCGCTCACCGAAGAACTCGGCGTGCGCGAGGGTCCGGTCGTTGCCGGAACCGGATTCATTCATGACACGTGCTCATACCACTTTGACACTCGTCGGACGTCAATCGTTGTTTCGGAGACTCGGCGTAACCCGGCAGGTTGCGAAAGTCCCAGCAGCGGTTCGGCCAGGGCGTAGATTCCAGCGCTGTGCCAGAACACGCAACGGATCACGCGGAGCGCGGTGGGCTTCCACCCGATAGACACACGAGGCGACGTGTATCACCAGCTGCGGCGATACTTCTAGCCTTCGTCGCAGGCGGAGTATGCGGCGCGATCTTTCCACAGTTTGCGGGTGCGATCGGTCCCGTGGGAACGATCTGGGTCAAGGCGATCAGCGCACTGGTAGTGCCACTGGTGGTTGCGCTGCTCATCACGAGCATCGCGTCACTTGCCGACGCCGGCGCGGTCGGGCGGCTCGGCGTGCGTGTGATCGGAGTTTTTCTTGCGCTCCTCGTGAGCGGCGCGGTGCTGATAGCAATCATGACGCCATGGCTGCTGACGTTGTTGCGAGTCACTCCTGGATCGGCAGGAACGCTCGGCGCTGCACACGGCGTCGCGTCCGCGGTTTCAGGATCACCGCACGCGGCCGCCGGTTTCTGGGACTGGATCGGCGCACTCATACCGGCGAATCCAGTCGCCGCGGCGGCCAATGGCGCGCTGCTTCCGCTCGTGATCTTCACGGTTGCGTTCGGAGTTGGTGTCACCAGGCTGGCGCCGGACTCTCGCGCACATCTCGTCGGCTTCTTTCGCGCAGTTGCGGACGTGATGCTCGAGCTCGTGCGCTGGGTGCTCTGGATCGCGCCGATCGGCGTGTTCGGTCTCGCATACGCACTCGGAGCGCGAACCGGATTCGGCGGCGCTCATGCGATCGTCGCGCTGCTGATACTCGTCGCAATCGCGTGCGTCGTTTACACTTGTGCGTTGTACGTGGTCGCCATCATGGTGGGTCGAGTACCGCTGGTCAGATTCGCACGCGCCATCGCCCCTGCGCAGGTCGTAGGATTCAGCTCCCGATCTTCGCTTGCGACACTTCCCGCGATGATCGAAGCCGGCAAGATGCAGCTTGGTCTTCCGGCAGCGGCGACGGGTTTTGTACTCCCACTCGCGGTATCGACGTTCAAGCTCGGTGCAACTATCGCGATCACCACCAGCAGCCTGTTTCTGGCGCGGATCTACGGCGTGACGGTGTCACCCGCACAGATCGCGTCGATAGCAATGTCGGCGGTGCTGCTCAGTTTCAGCGTGCCGGGCATTCCAGGAGGCGTGCTGCTCGTGATGGTGCCGGTGCTGACCAGCGTCGGGATACCGGCGGAAGGCATAGGACTTCTGCTTGCCGTGGATGTGATCCCGGACATGTTCAGAACTGTTACGAATGTTACGGCGGATATGGTGGCGGCGGTCGTTGTGGCGCCGCATAAGGTGACAGGCGCGGATACATCCGCGCCCCACTATCGCGGGCCATCGGTGCTCGAATGATCGGTCATGAGCGGATCGATCGGAAAAGATGCCGGACGAGGTGGGGCAAGGATGCATCGTTGCCTGTCACTTACCCAGCAATCAGGTCGGAGTACCGCAGCGTCACTGCGCCAACACCCGCACCAGCTTCGCCAGTGATCTGAGATCGTTGAGATCCAGCACTTCAGCTGGCGAGTGACTGTACCGTCCCGGCCAGCCCAGCTGCGCACCGATCGCTCCTTTCGCCACGAACGGAACGGCGTCGGTCGATCCCTTGGTCGTACCAATCTGCAACGGGATGTGATTGCTGCGGGCGAGTGCGATTATGCGGTCGCGCTCGCTCGGCAACACGATCATGCCGTCGTCCGACGCTCGTAATACCGGTCCGTCTCCGAGCGGCGCGAAGGCGAAAAACGGCGATTCCAGCGGTGTGTCGGACGACACGAAGGTGTCGATCGCGTATGCGTGATGCACCGACGGCCCGATGTGTTGCGCGACAGCCGCCGCGCCGAAGAGTCCGACTTCTTCCTCGACCGACCAGGCGAAGATGACCTTGTGCGTCAGCTTGGCCGGGTCCATCTCTGCAAGCGCAAGTAACAGGGCTGTGTCACCTGCCCTGTCATCCAGCGCGCGTGCGGTGAAACGTGTCGCGGCAAGACGCTCACCGCGCTTGTATGCGGTAACAACCAGCCCGGTACGTACACCGTGCGTGACGAGTGCAGCGGAATCCATTCCGAACCACGCGCGCATGACGTCGGGACGACGCAACTTCGCCTGCTCGCGCGGTACGAAGACCCCAGGAAGTGATGCGGGCGACGCGGCGCCGAGTGCGTTGCTCGTCGCCGGCCGGTCCAGATACAACAGCGCGGGTTGCCCCTCCCATGCTGCGCCGTTCAGACCACCCTGCGACGTCAGCGTCACCGTTCCATCACGGTCGATGGATCGGACGATGTATCCCACTTCATCCATGTGCGCGAGAAAGACGCTCGTATCGCGATCCGGTCCCATCGACAGAATGAGGTTGCCTGCAGAGTCCTGTATGATCTGCTTGCGCGCCCATTCCGGCAACGCGCTGCGAATTGCATCGCGCACCGGGGACTCGCGCTCGCCGACCGCCGGCAGCTCGACGAGACGTGTGAGAACGTCCGCAGCCATTGAAAGACTGTCGCGCGAGCGGGTTGCGACAGTCGCGAGAGGCCGCGGAAGCACAAGCCATGGCGCTTGCGAGGAAACATGTGCCGCTGCGCGTACAGCAAGGAGCAACGAATCCAGATCGCTCGCGCGGACGCTCTCCACGAGCGAGCCGGCGAACCGCGCGCGCACCGCCATGCGGGACACTGCATCGCTGTTCACCGCCGGTGCGGACCTGGCGCGTGGAGGGAAGGGTGAGTGCGACACCGCTGCACTGTCATCACCCGACATGCTTGCAGGGGCAACGATCATCGCCTCGTCGAACCTACCCAGACGCGCCGTCGCAGCTTCCAGTCCGCTCCATCGAAAACTGCTCTGGGTGGACAAGATGAATACTGTCTCGCCCGTGATGTGCGCATTGCTGCTTTGCGCTGCGTGCGCGACCGATGCCACCGCTGCGCATCCCGCGCGGCCACTCGCGTCGGCACCCGCCACATGGTCGGCGTATGTCCATGGCGGAACGTCTCGTACTACGGGATCGATGAGGGTGACTCCGAGCGCAGTTGCTTCGGCGCGAGATCGGACGCCGACGTCCACCCACAGCTGGTCCACGTTCACGATCGACGTATCACCACGATGCTCCTGAGCGAAGTGAAGATTGTCCACAGCGACTACACCCGGGATCGATCCGTTCTTCGTCAACACCCGCACCTGCTGCGCCTGATGAAACTGATCCCAGAGTGGATGCGTCGCGCCATTTCCGGCGCGA
>DATNCZ010000456.1:0-2898 GCA_035553335.1 Gemmatimonadaceae bacterium | reverse complement strand
GAGCCGAATGTGTTCGAGCAACAGCAGGCGGCTCACACGTTCGACGCCGCAATCGAAACATGGCTCGCGGATCCGAGTCCCGGCGGCATTCGCGAGAGCTGGGGATCCGAAGCGGCTCGTACCGAAGGCAGCAAGAACTATGGTGACTATGCAGATCCCGTCTTCGACCGGCGCGTCGACAGTGCACTGAGTGCTCCCTCGCGACCGGCAGCACGGTTGTTGTTTTCGCGCGCGTTTCAGACGCTGATCTCAGACGCGCCTGCAATCTGGCTCTTCGAGCCGCGCAACGTGGTCGGCATTCAGAAGCGGATCCATACCGCGCCGCTGCGTGCCGACGCATGGTGGGCACATCTGGCGGACTGGTACGTTCCGGCAGGCGAACAGATCGCACGCGATCACGTTCGTGACGATTCTGCGCCGCCAGCGGACTCGCAGCGATCGAAGGGGAGCAGCTAATTTGGCGTCGGCGGGAGCGCGCAGTGTAGTCGGAACCCTCGTATCGCGCCTCTTGCAGGCAGTAATCGTCGTCGCGATCGTCACGACGATCGTGTTCGTGCTCATTCACATCGCGCCCGGCGATCCGTTCTCATCGGCACTGGACAATCCGAACGTCACCGAAGCAATGCGGGCCAAGTGGCGCGCGATGTACGGACTGGACCAGCCGCTGCTGGAGCAATATCTGCGCTATCTGAGCAACGTGGCGCACGGCGACTTCGGCTGGTCATTCTCGATGCACCGGCCGGTCATCGACGTCCTGAAGGATGCACTGCCCAACACGTTGCTGCTTGCCGGAACCGCGCTCGTGCTCGGGTTCGCGGGAGGAATCGCCCTCGCGGTAATTCAGGCGACGCGACCAGGATCCCGCACGGATCGCACGCTCGGCGCGGGATCGATGTTCTTCTATGCGATGCCCGACTTCTGGCTCGCGCTGATGATGATGCTGATCTTCGCGTACTGGCTTCCGTGGTTCCCCGTCGCCGGCGCAGTAGATCCCGTGATGCATGAATACATGGGACCGCTCGCGGCTTTCGGCGACCGTCTCAAGCATCTCGCGCTTCCGGCGATCACACTTGCACTGCTTTCCGGCGCCGCCGTCGCGCGGTATCAGCGAGCGGAATTGTTGCGTGTTCTCCCCGACGATTTCGTGCGCACCGCGCGCGCGAAAGGCCTGAGCGAGCGACGCGTGATGTGGGTTCACGTTCTTCGCAACGCCCTCATACCGACGATCAGCCTGCTCGGCCTTTCGCTGCCCGTGCTGTTCACCGGCGCTGTGTTCATCGAACGCGTCTTCGCATGGCCGGGAATGGGCTGGGTGATACTCAACGGTGTCGCGACACGCGACTATCCCCTTGTTACAGCTGGCGTGATCGTCGCTGCGGCGACGGTCACACTCGGAAGTCTGGGCGCCGATCTCCTGTACTCTGTCGCCGATCCGCGCATCCGTGGACGCTGACACTCTGAGAGATGAGCCGCACTGGACGCGCAGAATGGTGCGCCATGCGCGCATCGCGTCCGCCGTCATCGCAATCATCATCATCGTTGCGCTGCTCGCGCCCTGGGTAGCTCCCTACGATCCCATCGCGCAGCCGGACATCATCGGACTCAAGAATCTTGCACCGTCATTCAGTCATCCGTTCGGCACCGACTCGTTCAGCCGGGACGTCCTGAGCAGATGCATCTACGGCGCACGCGTCTCCCTTTCAGTCGCCGCTCTTGCGACGGCAATCGCCATAACACTTGGCACACTGTACGGCGCGATCGCGGGTTACGTGGGCGGAGCCGTGGATGCGGTGCTCATGCGAATAGTCGATGCAGCGCTTTCGATTCCGCGCGTGCTCCTGCTGATCGCGATCCTTGCTTTGTGGAACGGCTTGCCGCTGTGGCTGCTCATCGTGGTGCTGGGCGCCACGGGCTGGTTCGGGCTCAGCAGAATGGTGCGTGCTCAGGTATTATCGATGCGGGAGCTCGACTTCGTGGCAGCGGCACGGGCGCTGGGGGCGTCGGGACCAAGGATTCTGCTTCGGCACATCTTACCGAACGTGCTTCCCACTATTATCGTCGCTGCTACCCTGGGCGTGGGACATGTGATCATACTCGAAGCCGGACTCTCGTACCTCGGTCTCGGAGTTCAGCCGCCTAGCGCGAGCTGGGGTAGCATAATTCAGGATGGAGCCGATCAGATTGGCGCTGCGTGGTGGATATCACTCTTCCCGGGACTGCTCATTGTCACGACTGCCATTGCCTGCAACTCGCTGGGTGATGCACTGCGTGCAGCGTTCGATCCGCGTGAGAGCGCGGTGACGATGGCCGAGCTGGATTCATGACGGAGCCGCTGCTGTCGGTCAGCGATCTACGCACTTACTTCCACGCCGGAGACGTGGTGGCGCGCGCGGTGGACGGCGTTTCGTTCGACGTTACGGAGGGCGAGACTATTGCGGTGGTCGGCGAGTCCGGCTCTGGCAAATCAGTCACTGCACTCTCCATTCTCAGGCTCATCCGGCCGCCTGGCAGGATCGAGCCCGCGAGCGCTGTCAGATTTCAGGGACGCGATCTTCTGCAGCTGAGCGATGACGAGATGCGCACGGTGCGCGGCAACCGCATCGCAATGATATTCCAGGAACCGATGTCCGCGCTCAACCCGGTGCTCACGGTGGGGGAGCAGATCGCGGAAGTGGTGCGCGTGCACACGAACGCGTCTCACCACGACGCATGGGAGCGCGCAGTGGAGATGCTCGCGCTCACGGGCATCTCCGCGCCGCGCGAGCGAGCGTCGGAATATCCGCATCAACTGTCGGGTGGCATGCGCCAGCGCGTAATGATTGCGATGGCACTCGTTCTGAAGCCGGCGCTGCTGATCGCGGACGAGCCGACGACCGCGCTCGATGTCACGATCCAGGC
>DATNCZ010000455.1:0-2957 GCA_035553335.1 Gemmatimonadaceae bacterium | reverse complement strand
TGCGCTCGCTGCACGGCACTGCGGTGTTGCGTTGGGAATACCGGCCGGGGATGGCGCTCTATCTCGCGTGGACCCAGACGCGGGCGGACGTCGCGGCTGACAGCACGCTGAGTCTGCAGCGCGATGGCGGAGCACTTCTCGCTGCGCGTCCGGTGAACGCGCTGCTATTCAAGATCGCCTATCGCATTGGGCGATAGCGCTACACGCCGGTGAACTCCGGCCTTCTCCTTTCACGTCTGCCGAGACCAATCACATGCCTCGATCTGCCATTTCGCTCGCCGTCACTGTTGCCATCGCTGCCGCGGTGTGGGCGTGGGCACCCTCCGCTGCGCAACACACCGACGCCAGGGTCATCACGATCCTCATGACGCGCGACAGTGTGGGGATGCGATTCAGTCCATCGACGATCGTTGCGCATTCCGGCGACACACTTCACTTCGTGAACGGCGCGGGCCGGCACGACGTGGACTTCGTGGCTGATTCCAATCCGCGAAATGTCGTGCTACCGAAGACCACGCCGTTGCTGGAGAAGGCGGGCGCAACGCTCGACATTCCAGTCAATTTGCCGCCGGGCCGCTATTACATCCAGTGCGACCCACATGCCGAGATGGGGATGGTCGGGCATCTGATAGTCGAGAGCGAGCGAGGAACCAGCGCGGAATTGGTTCATCGAGATCAGCTGCAGAATATTCTGCAGGTTCGCCCGATACAGCCAAAGCCTAATGGCTGATGGGGTTGTGCGAGCACGCATGGAGCATCTCCGCAGTTGCTTCGTTATGCACTGCCCTTGAGCGTCATGTATGCGCCGAGTGCGAGGAGAACGGTAGCGACGATGTTGCGGAAGACACGCTCCGGGATCCCGCGCAGCGCGCGAACGCCCAGTAGTGTGCCGACGAGTGTACCGACAGTCGCTATGAGGATCAGCACCCAGATGTGCGCGATCTCGCGTGGCTGAGTTGCGAAATACACAGGCATCCGCGCCGCGTCGACGACGAGGCCGATCGCAGTTGCAGTCGCCACGAACGATTGCTTGTCGACATCGAATCCCAGGAGCGCGGCGGAGCGGATGCCGCCTTGATTCCCCACGAGGCCGCCGAATAGACCGGAGATGGCGCCGGCGATCCATGCGACGGCGCCATGAAACCGCATGCGGCGCGCGAGGCCGCTCAGTTCGCTCACGCCGACGAAGATGAGTATGAGGCCGAAGGCGATGGACAGCGCGCGGTTGTTGGCGAAGGAATGCAGTAGCGCCCCCGTGAGGCCGCCAGCCGCGCTTGTCACGCCAAAGCTTATCAGTACTCGGCGGTCAACGTGCGCACGGAGTCGCCAGAATCTGAGTGCGGTCGCGAAGACGTGTGGAATCGAGATCGCGGCAACGGCGAGCTGTGTGCCGACGCGTATTGAAAGCAGTGGCGTGAGCAAGCTGCCGATGCCAAATCCTACGACCGATGCAACAGCGCCAGCCAGAAGTGCGGCGAGCGCCAGGAGAACGTGGAACGTCACCGTGCGAGCGGCGATCGGTACGTATCGTCACACATACTTGAACAGGCGCATGAAGCCGAGGTCCATGTGAAGTGTCGGGTGGCAGTGGAAGAGCGTTGGGCCGGGGCGTACGGGTGGCTCACAGCTAATTGTACACGATGCAATGCCGCTGCAAGACGCGATCGATCTCGTTCACTATCTGATCGAAGTCACGACCGGATTCGTTCGGTTCGCGCCCGGAGTTCCCATGGTTCATGCTACGAGTAACCGGGCCACCACTCCCGTAAACATCTGCCGCAAGCAAGCACCCACTTGCAGAAATGACCGCGCGTCCATTTATTCCTCCCCCATGGAAAGGCGCGAAGAACTGCTCAGGGCTGCCGCACGAGTCTACGCACGGCACGGATACCGGGGCTCGACCACCCGACGGATCGCCGATGAGGCGGGGGTCAATGAGATAACCATTTTCCGGCAATTCGGGACCAAGGATACGCTCATCCACGAGGCGATCGCCTCATCGGGGATGAGCGGTCCACTCGTCGAACTCCCGAAAGTGCCGGTCGATCCTCAACGCGAACTGCAGGAATGGGCGGCTGCCCTCCGCTCCCACATCTGTGCCTCCCGGTCCCTCATGCGACGCTGCATGAGCGAGCGCGAGGAACACCCGCAGTTGAGCGCTTCGGCCAATCGTGGTCCGATGCGTGCGGCGGCGGCCCTCCAGGCGTACTTCGGGCGGCTCCAGGATCGAGGCTTCATCAAGGGCGACGTCAATGCCAGGGCCGCGGCGGCGATGTTGATCGGTACGATCTTTTCCGACGCGATGGGCCGCGACGTGATGCCGGACATCTACCCGAGCACCCCCGCGGCGGCAGCTGAACAGTACACGGCTCTCATTCTCAGAGCGATCGGTCTTTCGCCGCGAACCACCGGCGCATAGCCGGACGCAAACCAGCTTCACTCGACAACTCGATGATACCTACAACGGCTACAATCGGCCGCACAAACTGGATTCAACGCGCGCTGGCCGGCGCTCTGGTTGCATCGTCTGCGCTCGTCGCAGTCGCGATGCCAGCGACGTTGCGCGCGCAGCAGCCGATCACTCGCGCAGACTCCAACGCGGCGACGCCGGCTCGACCGCTGTCACTGGCAGACGCTGTCGATATCGCACAGAAGCAGAGTCAGGTCGTGCACATCGCCAACAACGCGATACAGCGCGCACAGGGCGGCCAGTATCAGGCGCGCAGCGGGCTCTTTCCGCAGCTGAGCGCAACTGCCAACTACACGCGCACGCTGGCATCGCAATTCTCGAAAGCGTTCTCGTCGTCGCCGAGCACGGCACCCAGTGGGCCGGCAGGACCGTGTAATCAGTATCTGTTCAACGGCGACTCGTCGGAGCTCGCTCGCGTCGCGGGCCTCGAGAACTACGCGCGATGCACCGTCGCAGGTCACAACGCGAGTGATGCTTCCACCGGTGG
>DATNCZ010000454.1:0-16866 GCA_035553335.1 Gemmatimonadaceae bacterium | reverse complement strand
GCTGCTGCGTCTGCTGCTTGGCGAGCTCGAGCCTGACTCCGGTACGATTCGCATCGGCACAGGACTCGAAATAGCCTACTTCGATCAGATGCGCGAGCAGCTGGATCCCGACAGGAGCGTATTCGATAGCGTGGCCGACGGCTCCGATTTCGTAGAGATCGCCGGCGCGCGGAAGCACGTACTTGGTTATCTCCAGGACTTTCTATTTTCACCCGACCGCTCGCGCGCTCCCGTGCGCGCGCTGTCCGGCGGAGAGCGAAATCGCCTGCTGCTGGCGCGTCTCTTTACGCGACCGTTCAACCTGCTCGTTATGGACGAACCGACCAACGACCTCGACATCGAGACGCTGGATCTGCTGGAAGAGCTTCTGCTGGAGTTCAATGGAACGCTGCTGGTCGTGAGCCACGATCGCGCGTTTCTCGACAACGTCGTCACGAGCACTCTGGTATTCGAGGGTGACGGTCGGGTGGGTGAGTATGCCGGTGGTTACACCGACTGGCTGCGTCAGCGACGAGTGCCAGAGCGGGAAACATCGGCGGCATCGGCAGCGAGCAAGCCGAAGCGCGCCGTTGCTCCAACTCCAGCGCCTGCGCGCAAGCGTCGCCTCACCTACAAGGAAACGAGTGAGCTCGCATCGCTTCCGGATGAGATCGACAGACGCGAGAAGGAGCGCGAGCAGATCTACACGTCGCTTTCAGATCCAGCATTCCTGCGCGATGGTGCAGCAGTCGTCGCCGCCAGGGATCGGCTCAACGAGATCGAGCTCGAGATGACCCGGTTGATGGGACGATGGGAGGAGCTGGAGACGATCGCGAGCGACAGCTAGAACCGTCAGGTGCTGGCCGTCGCTACTTCACCGCCGTCAACACGCGCGCAGGCGGCAATCCCGCCAATCGTACTATAAACAAACGATTACCATGCAGTCCGCGCGGTGGGACTGTATGGGGGTGCATACAAATTGCGTTTGTGGACGTTGCACGACGCTATCGGCGCGGGAGTTGGGCGCCATGGCGAGTACCGGCGTCGAGTAGGTGCGTTCGTTAGCCTCCGTACGGGCCACCACTCGGCGCCCGGCGCGTCCCGGGGGTGCGCCGGACGCCTCGCCAATCGCGGCTAGGCCGCTACGGCCATCTCTTCCTGGACCGAGCGCGCCACGCAGTACTCGTTGCAGCGGATCCGGCGCGGACACTTGAGACAATCGCGCCTGATCTTCTCCGGATACAACGCCCGGTCCGCGATCGCGTAGCCGGCGCTCTCGAAGAACCTGGGCGTGAGTGTCAGCGCGAACAGCTCGTCGATTCCACGCTTGCGCGCAAGTCGCTCGACTTCGGCAACTATCGCAGTTCCGAGCCCAAGTCCATGCGCGTCACGCGCCACCGCAACAGACGCGACCTCGGCGAGTGACGGTGAATACTCCTTGAGCGCGCCGCACGCCATCACGGTTCCATCCAAATCCACGGCAACTACAAAATCGTGCAGCGTCATGCTTACCGATTCGGGCGATCGATACAACATGATCGCCTCTGCGGCATAGCCATTCACGAGCGACACGATGCCGGAGATGTCACCGCTCTGCGCAGGGCGCAAAGTGATGGATGCCGTTACATCAGGATTCATCGAAGGACCTCTTCCAGCGATTCGAGGCCGTCCCGCATCTCATCGCGACGCATGACGAGCGGCGGCAGCAGACGAAGCGTGTACTCACCCGCTGATAGAATGAGCAGGCCCGCATCCATCGCGCGCCCAACGACACCCGCGGCCGGCTCGACGACGTCGATTCCCCACATGAGCCCCATGCCGCGTACCGCACGCACGCGACCGGTGCGGCGCATGATCGCGCGAAGCTCCTCGCCCATCCATGCGCCGTTGTCGCGCACCTGCTCCAGCAGCGCCGGCTCCGCAAGGCGCTTCACGACATGCAGCGCGACGCTCGCGACCAGCGGCCCTCCACCAAACGTAGTGCCGTGATCGCCGGGCTTCATTACCGCCGAGATCTCTTCGCTGACGAGCACGGCGCCCATCGGCAGACCGGCAGCAATCGGCTTGGCAAGCGTAACCATGTCCGGCACGACGCCAGTTTGCTCGTACGCGAACAATGTTCCGGTACGGCCGAGTCCGCACTGAATCTCATCGAAGATGAGAGCGATGCGACGCTCGTGCGTGAGCGCGCGCAGCTCCGCAAGCAGCCCGCGGTCGATCACTCGCACACCGCCCTCGCCTTGCACCGGCTCGAGTATCACCGCCGCAATGGTCCGCGCATCCAGCGCCGCATCGAGATCCTCGATCGTGCGCTCGACGATCGATACACCCGGTGCGAGTGGCTTGAATGGCGCCTGGTATTTCGCGCGATCGGTAGCCGCCAGCGACGCGAACAGGCGGCCGTGGAACGCGCCACGCAACGAGATAATGCCGGTCTTGTCGGGCGACATGGAACGGCCAAACTTGCGCGCGAACTTGAACGCGCCCTCGTTTGCTTCCGCGCCTGAGTTGCAATAGAAGACTGACGACGCGAAGGAGTGATCGACGAGAAATTCCGCCAGATCCTCACCCGGCGCGGTGCGATACAGATTGGATACGTGCAACAGGCCCGTGGCGACCGCGTCCTGAATGGCGCCTGCGATGCCGGCGTCGTTGTAGCCGAACGCATTGACGGCGATGCCACTCGCGAAGTCCAGATACGCCTTGCCGGTCTCGTCGTACAGATACATGCCGTCGCCACGAACGAACTGTGCTGGCGGACGCTTGTACGTGCCGAGTATGGCTGACTGCGTTGGGACTGGAACCGGCATTGCCGGCTGTTCGGTGGATAGCTGCATCACAGGCAAAGTCATTGTCGTCACTTTGCGCCTACCGTTGCGAGTGTTATGAATGTGCCACGCCCGGATTCTCCGAGCGCGTCGATATCGGCAATGCGAACAACACGAACGCCGCCCGCGAGTGCGGCGTACGCTGCTTCCAGCTTGGCGGCCATTCCGCCGACTGCAATTCCCGACGCGATGAGTGCACGCGCTTCATCGACGTCGAGCTGATCGATCACCTCTCCCGACGAATCGAGCACGCCTTCGACGTCTGCAACCAGCAGCAGCTCGTCGGCGCCAAGTGCGACTGCAATGGCGGCGGCCGCGTCATCACCGTTGACGTTGAGTGCAGTGCCCGGCGTTTCGGCATTCGTCGCGAGCGGCGACACGACTGGTAGTAGACCCGCAAGCCAGAGCGTCTCGATCAATGACGTGTTGATGCTCACCGGCATGCCGACGTAGCCGAATTCCGAAATGCCGAGCGGTTTCGCCGCGATCAGAGACGCATCCTCGCCGGAGATTCCGACGGCTGGTGCGCCAGCCGCGTTGAACTGCGACACGAGTCTCTTGTTGACGACACCCGATAGAACCATCCGGATGATGTCGAGATCCTCGAGCGTCGTGACGCGGCGGCCGCCGGCGAACTTCGGCTCGCCGCCGAGCTTGCGCTGCAGCGCCGAGATCTCGTCGCCGCCGCCGTGGACGACGCACATCGCCTTGCTCGCGTTCCATGCGGAGGCGATCAGTGCCGCGAGCGAGTCCGCGGATTGTGCGCGGCCACCGAGCTTCACCACACGCGTCATTGGCTCCGTCATGCCGGCAATCCCGCGATTTCCGGAAGGCCAAACATTACGTTCGCGTTCTGAACCGCCTGTCCCGCCGCGCCCTTCATGAGATTGTCGATTGCCGCGACGATTATCAATGTCGGTTGACGCACGTTCGCAGCCTTCGTGACGCTCATGCGCACGACGTTGCGGTGCACCACCTCGCGAAGCGACGGCATCGTGTCGCTCACTTCGATGAACGGCTCATCGCGATACATCTCACGCCAGAGCGACAGCGGCTGCGCGAGAGACTCGTTCACGGGGACCGTGATCGTGGCAAGTATGCCGCGCGCGACGGGCAGCAGATGGGGCGTGAAGAGAATGTCGTTGTCACCGCCCATCTCGCCGACCACGGCGCGCATCTCGTTCAGGTGCCGGTGCTCGTTGCCGACTGCGTAAGCACGGAAGTCTTCAGCCACCTCCGCGAACATCAGCTCCGGCTTCGGTGTGAAGCCGGCGCCAGTAACGCCACTGGCCGCGCTCACGTTGATGGTCGCACCCTTCGCTGTGAGCGAACGGGCGACCAGCGGCGCCAGCGCGATGAGGATCGCGGTCGGGTAGCAGCCTGGATTCGCGACGACGTCCGCCCCTGGCAGCAAGGGCCGCGTCAGCTCTGTCAGGCCGTATGGAACAGTCGTTCCATTAACCGATGTCGAGCCGTTCCCGGGACGCAGATCCGCTGAAAGATCGACCACCTTGGCACCCGCGGCGGCAGCAGCCTGTACCCAGCTCGCAGATGCCCCATGCGGCAGCGCCGAAAAGATGAGGCCGGCGCTGTCCAGCTTAGCCTCGTCGGTCGCGATCAGAGAGATGGAACGACCGGCAGCACGGATGGTCTCGCCAGCCCGCGAATTGGCAGACGCGAAGACCAGTTCCATGCATGGATGCCGCGTAACGAGATCACAAATCTCGCGGCCCGCGTATCCCGAGGCGCCGAGCACGCCGACCGTAATTTTATTCACCAGGAATGTATAAACAGTCATCGGGTCACTTGCAATAGCTCCGATGTCTCTAACGAAGGTCTGCCGCTCAGCGTACAGAAGGAGACCCCTCAATCAGGAGCCGCGTTTAGTGCGCATTCGTCTTTTCTCAGCGCTGACATTCCTTGCGACAGCCTTGCCGTGCACGCCCGCGCTGTCGGTCGCGCAACGTGCCGCAGCCGCGGTGCCGACGCCGGCTTCCGTGATCGGCTTCGCGCCCGGCACGGACCGGAAGCTTCCGGAATGGAAACAGGTAGTCGCGTACTTCCACGCGCTGGAAAAGGCGTCGCCGCGAATCCAGGTGCACACACTCGGCAAGACGACACTCGGCCGGCCGTTCGTCGCCGCGTACATCGCCGACTCGGCAACGATCGCGAACCTGGCGCATTATCGCGGCATCCAGCGGCTGCTCTCGGATCCGCGGCTTACCACGCCGGGACAGGTCACCAGGCTCCAGGTGGATGGCAAGCTCGTAATCCTCGTCACGTCGAGCATCCACTCCACGGAAGTCGGCGGCATACTCACGCCGATGGTGCTGGCCCAGAAGCTCGTGGGAGACGAGGACGACAACACGCGCTCCATCCGGCGCAACACCATCGTGATCCTGGTCCCGTCACTCAATCCGGACGGAGTGGACATCGTGCACGACTGGTACGCAAGCTCCATGGGCACGCCGTGGGAAGGCAGCGGACCACCCGTGTTGTACCATCACTACACGGGCCACGACGACAACCGCGACTGGTACGCGTTCACCCAGGTCGAGACGCAGATGGTGATCGACTCGCTGTACAGCCCGTGGCATCCGGCGATCGTCAACGACATCCATCAACAAGGATCTTCAGGCACGCGGCTCTTCATTCCGCCATACATGGATCCGATCGAGCCGAACATCGATCCCATCCTCATGGCGGGCGTAGCGCAGATGGGCAAGGCGATGACGTGGCGCATGACGTCCGACGGATTCGTCGGCATCGCGAACAACACGTCGTACGATGCGTGGACTCCGGCGCGCGCGTATCAGCACTACCACGGCGCGATCCGCATCCTGACCGAGACGGCCAGCGCGGATCTCGCCTCGCCCATCAACGTCCCGTTCGATTCACTTCGCCCGGGCTACAATGTCGATCCCAAAAAGACCGGCGTCGATTTCCTCACCACGTGGCCCGGCGGCAGATGGACCATCGGCGACATCGTTCGATATCAGACCGCGGCAACGATGGCGTTGCTCACGCAAGCCGCTGCAGATCACATCGAATGGGTGCGCACGTATTCGCAGGTCGAGCGCAACGCAGTGATGGGCAATCGCGCGCCGGGCCGGACAGATTGGCCGGCGACGATCGTGATTCCAGCGGAGACTGCGCGCGACACCGCGATCAACGCGGCGCTCGGCATTCTGCAGCGCGGACAGGTGGAAGTGCGTCGCGCTACATCCGCTTTCAGTGCAGACGGAAAGCAGTTTCCGGCCGGAAGTTATCTGATCTACACCGCGCAGCCATACGCTGCATTCGCGAAGACGCTCCTCGAAGACCAGCACTACCCGAATCTGTTCGAGTATCCGGGCGGTCCGCCCAAGCGTCCGTACGATGTCACGGCGCAGACGTTGCCACTGCTGTACGGCTTCAACGTGTCGTTCGTGCGCGACTCCGTCACCGTCGCATCGACCCCGCTCACGCCGGTTCGCGCGATTCCCTGGGTCGCGAAGGGGCTCAGCAACAACAAGGCGCGCCGTATCGCGATGTTCCAGAACTGGGCACCGTCGATGGATCAGGGGTGGACGCAGTGGGTGTTCGATCAGTATCACGTTCCGTACACTCTGATTACGGCAAAGGATATTCGCGCCGGTAATCTCGGCTCTCGCTTCGACGCGATAGTGCTGCCGGATCAGAATGCGCGCCAGATCGCCGGCGGCCCGCGCGGCCCATATCCGGATTCGCTAAAAGGCGGACTCGGCGAGGATGGAGCGAAGCAGCTGGCGGCGTTCGTAAATGCCGGCGGTACGCTCGTAGCATTCAACGCTGCGAGCAATTACGCGATCGAAGCGCTGTCGCTCCCGGTGAAGAACGTGCTCGCCGATGTGCGGCCGAAGGATTTCTACGCGCCAGGCTCGCTCTTCAAGGTCGAGTTCGATCGCGCCAATCCTCTCGCGGCTGGCATGACCGCACCGACGCCGGCAGTCTGGTTCGAGGGTGGCCCTGCGTTCGAAGTAACCGATCCATCACGTGCAACGATCGTCGCACGCTATCCCGCGCAGGGTGACCCTCTCCTCTCCGGCTGGCTGCTCGGCGCAGACCGCATCAACGGCAAGGCCGCGATGGTGGACGTGAAGCAGGGCAAGGGACACGTCGTACTGTTTGGATTCCGCCCGCAGTACCGGGCGCAGAGCATGTCGACGTATCCGCTGGTATGGAATGCGTTGAGATAAGTTGCGATTGTTGTCGAAATCAAAACGCGCCTGCGGAAATGCAGGCGCGTTTTGATTTTCTGCATGACCTCTACACCAGATCAATGAATCGTCTCGTGTCGTTCGAGCATCGCTACAAAATCGGCGATTCTCCTGGCGCGAGTCTCCGCACGCTTCGCGTTGTGAACGCGGAACAGGATGGCGTAGCGGTTCTGACTGGTTAACGTAGCGAAGAATCTTGCTGCGCGCGGCTTCGCGTCGAGCGCGGCCTGCAGATCGGGCGGGATTTCGATCGTTGCCTGCGATGCATACGCCGCATCCCACCGACCGTCCTTCTTCGCGCGCTCCATCTCGGAGATACCTGCGGGCATCATCTTCCCGCTTTCCAGCAGTGCAACCGCCTTGTCGCGGTTGATCACGGACCAGATGCTCCGCGCACCACGAGGCGTGAACTTCTGAATGAACGTCTTCTCGTCGTATCCCTTTCGCTGGCTATCTATCCAACCGTAACACAGGGCAACGTCGAGTGCTTCGGGGTGCGACACAGAGGGGATGCCGGATCCTTTCTTCGCGATGCGGATCCAGATCCCCACTGAAGTCGTGTGATGCTTGTCGAGCCACTTGTTCCACGCAACCTGGTCGGCGAATGGAACGATCGGGATGTCAGGCGGTGCTGCGGCCTTCTTCGACGCTCGCGCCATTCAATTCGAAGTTACGGCTTGGGCTTGAGTGACTGCATTGCGCGCGTCGCTCCACGGTCCTTTGGATCGATCGACAGCGCCTTTTCGAAGCTCTTGATTGCCGTCGCCGTATCGCCGCTGGCAAGTTGCGCCATACCAGCCTGTGACCATGCAGGCGCGGAGTTCGGTGCGTATTCCAGATTCAGCATGTAGAACTTGAGCGCGTCCGCCACCTTGTTGCGCTGACGCAATGCACTGCCAACCGCGAACAATGGAGCTTCACCGAAGTCGTACGATGCGCGTCCGTAATAACGCTGCCTCAGCTCCCGATACGTTGCGATGGCGGAATCGGTGCCGGCAGAATCGTAGCGAGTAAGAATTACCTGCTCGAGCGGCCGAGGCGCCATCACACCACGGTGACAGGTGGCGCAGGTGACGACGACAGGCGGCTCCAACCGCGATGACAGCTTGGTCAGATAGTCAGCGTTGATGGCGGCGACCATGCGGAGCATCGTACGTGCCTTGTTCTTGTTCGGTTTCACGTCCGACGCAAAGTCGTGCCGGTCGCGCGGGATGCTATCGTCGGCCATGTGGCAGAATTCGCAGCCCACGCCGAGCGCCCGCGTGAACGTACCCATCGTATCGAGCAGCGCCTGCCGCGAGATATCCTTCGGAAAGAACTTGAGGTTCTTGAGAGGCGGCGGGGGCCCTTGAGGACGCTGGTTCTGCGCGCCTATGGTAAGCACCGGAATCGCGACGGAAGCAATGGCGGCAAATGCAAGAACGCGAAAACGTGTCATGGTTGATCCTGGAAGTTGAGCTCCACAGTCGGTACTGCTGGTGCTGTCTCCACCCTCGCCTGAAACATGCGTAAAACGGGGTGGTTTCGGAAGATCGGCTGGAGGCGCAATTCGACCATCCCCCATGCCGGGCGCGCCCGGCGGTCCGACGACGTGTAGCGGATCAGCTGGCGCGACCGATCAGCGCGGCAATCTCGCGCGAGGTGATCGGCTCGTCCACGAACGTGAACGTGCCATGCTCCTTCATCTCGCGTGCTGCACGGACCACTGCGGCGAATGCGATACGAGTGAGTGCGCCGCCAACGCTGATGCGCTTCACGCCGATCCGCGACAGTCCATCGACGTCGAAGTGCACACCCTGCATTCCGGCCAGAACGTTCACCGGCCGGTCCACCGAGCGTATCATCGTCGCGATATCGGCTACATCCGTCATGCCGGGCGCGTACAGGACGTCGGCACCGGCTTCCTGAAAGGCCTGCAGTCGCTTGATGGTATCCGCAAGATCCTTGCGCCCGTGCAGGTAGTTCTCCGCGCGCGCGGTCAACATGAATGGAAAGGGTAGCTTCCGCACCTCCTCCACAGCGGCGCGAATACGATCGACCGAATGCTCGAACGCGTAGATCGGATCGTCGTTCCGGTTGGTGCTGTCCTCGATCGAACAGCCCGCCAGACCGGCGCCAGCCGCCAGACGAATCGTCTCCGCGACAGTTTCGGGATCGTCTCCAAACCCGTTCTCCAGGTCCGCACTAACAGGCAGTTCCGTCGCGGCACACAGGTTCGTCGCATGCGCGATCATCTCGTCGCGTGTGACTCCGTGGTCCTGACGGCCGATCGAGTTCGCATAGCCGACGCTCGTAGTGGCGAGTGCCTCGAACCCAGTGCTTGCCAGGATTCGCGCGGAGCCGACGTCCCATGGATTTGGAATTACGAAGGCGCTATCGCGGTGGTGCAAGTCGCGAAATCGTCGTCCCTTCTCTGCCTGCGTTATCATCGTAAGGACTCTCTGTTCAGAAAACGACTGTGCCGATCAGGCTGCGAACAACGGAGCAAGATCGACGTAGATGCGACATTCGTCGGCAAGTGGTGTCGATGATACGCTGACTGGAATCAGATGAAAGATCGTCACGGCGGGCACGGTTACTTCCTTTCCGTCATGCCTCATGTAGGTAACGACGGCCTCCAGGACCACGATGTCGCCGTCGATCCAGGTGCGCCCGGAGTGATGCCGCAGCGACTTGAACGCGGCGAAGAATTGCGCGATTGCATCACGGATCGCATCGCGCCCGGTCAATGCGTCGGAGTTGCCGAAGCGAAGCGTGGCGTCCGGTGTGAATACGGCCGCGAAACCGTCTGCATCCTTGTGATCGACGTGGTCCGAATAGAGCGTGCCAGCCCAGCGAACCACGTCGTCACGCGTGCGGCCTGCATCCTGCGGCAAGATGGATCTCCCGTTGAGTGGTAATCGTCAAAAGATATACGAATCGGCGCACGCATCACAGCGCATATCTCAGCGAATGGCACCGCGCGTGTCACTGCATCAGCTTGCGCGTGAAGTAGGTCATCTCCAATGCCGTAGTGTGCGCGCGCTCCTTGAGACTTGCACCTGACCCGTGACCGCCTTCTATCACTTCATAGAACAGGTACGGGATATTCATCGACGCCAGCTTTGCCGCGAATTTGCGTGCGTGTTGCGGACCCACACGGTCATCCTTGGTGGTGGTCCAGATCAGCGGCTCCGGATACTTCACGTTGGCGTGAACGTTGTTGTATGGTGACAGGTATTCCAGGAACTTCCTCTCCGCCGGAACGGAAACGCTGCCATACTCTCCCACCCACGAGCTGCCCGCCGCGATCTGCTCGTAACGCAGCATGTCCAGCAACGGAACCTGGATGTCCACCGCGGTCCACATCTCAGGGTGCTGAGTGAACTCGACGCCCATCAGCAGACCGCCGTTCGATCCGCCCTGAATGCCGAGCCGGCGTGTGCTCGTGATTCCGCGCTTGACGAGGTCCTGCGCAACCGCGGCGAAATCGTCGTATACCACCTGACGATGCGTCTTGAGGCCGGCCTCGTGCCACGCTGGACCGAACTCACCGCCGCCCCGAATGTTCGCAAGGACCCACACTCCGCCGTGCTCGAGCCACAGCTTGCCGATGTTCGGCGAGTAGTTGGGCGTCTCAGACACCTGGAATCCACCGTACGCATACAGGATCGTTGGATTGTTCCCGTCCAGCTTCATGCCGCGCCGATGTACGACGAAGTACGGTACACGTGTGCCATCCTTCGATGTGGCTTCGAATTGCTGGACTACGTCATTCGACGCATCGAACTTGGGCGGAAGCGACTTGACCGACGACAGCGCACCCGATTGCGCATCCACCAGCCATACCGAGCTGGGCGTCAGGAATCCGGTAACGTCGAGGAACGCCGTGTTCGAATGCGCATCGGCATCGACGATGCCGATCGTGAGATTGTCGGGAAATTTGAGCTGAGAGCGCGTCCACCCGTGCGCGCCTGTCGGTGTGTATGTGTACGCGCGTCCGCGCACATTGTCGAGCTGCGTGAGGATGAGCGCGTTCTTCGTCGTGGCCATCCTGCCGATCGACTCCCGCGGGCCGGGTGCTGCGACGAGCGTCGGCGCAAACTTCGCTGGACTCGCGAGCATGGTCGCCAGCGGCACCGACACGACGGATCCGGCCTTGAAGGCCGTGCCACCCGCCGGTGTCCAGGCCGTGTCGAGCGAAATGATCACTCTGCCCGCAACGATTGCCGACACGGACGACTTGAGCGGAAGCGCAAGCTTCTCGAATCCGTTCCTGGTCAGGATGAACTGCTCCGCCTCGAACGTGCTTAGTGGGCGGGACACGAACACCGCATGATTACCATCGCCATCGTCGAGCGTGAATGGCGACACGCCATATCCGCCGTCGTTCGCCGTTCCGCGAAACACCTCGGTCGCGGCCGACAGCGGCTGCCCGCGCTTGATGCGCTTTACAATGTAAGGATACCCCGACTTCGTGATCTCGCCCGGTGCCCATTCGCGCGCGACCAGTAACGTGTTGGGATCTTCCCACGCAACGCGCTGCTTGCCGTGCGGTAATACGAAGCCACCCGACACGAAACTCGCACTCGGCAGATCGATCTCCCTGACGGTCACGGCATCCTCGCCGCCGTCGGACAGTTGAACCATGCAATGGCGCTCCGCCGGCTCCGCGCACGTGCTTCCCTTCCAGAACCAGTTCGCCTTCTCTGCCCTGGAGAGCGCGTCGAGATCGAGCACGGTCGTCCATGCCGGTGACGCGCTCCGGTAGCTGGCGAGCGTCGTGCGCCGCCACACTCCGTGCGTATGCTCCGCGTCCTGCCAGAAGTTGTAGATCTGACCGCCGATGATGGACGGCGACGGAATGCGGTCGCGCGCTTCCGCCAGCTTCACGGCGTCGGCGTAAAGCGCAGCGTAGTGCGGATCCTTCTCCAGCACCGCGACGGTCTTCGCATTTTCCGCGTTCACCCACGCCATGGATCGCGGACTGGAGACCTGTTCCAGCCACACAAAGGGATCGTTGCTGACCGCAACGGACGGATGTGCTGCCGCCCCGGACTGCGCGCCGATGGACGGGCTGGCAAGCGCGACGAGCGACGCGGCCAGCGAGAGTGACCGAAACGAGAGTTTCATGGCCCTGTGAGTTGGTGGTACGGAGAGAATAGCGCGCCTGGGGGCGCGGCGCTACCGCCTACCTGTTCAACCAGTAGCTGAACTTCACAAGGAACGTATTGTCCGGCCGGATCCGCAGCAGATCGGGATAGGTCTGCGTCCACCCACGTGGATCGGGTGCGTCGTCGTACCGCTGGCGTCCCTGCGTCCACACCAGGAACAGCGTCGATCCCGGACGGTACTCCCAGCGAACTACGGTGTTCGACTTGAACTCGCGATCGCTGAATCCCGACATCGCCGACGCTGGTGGCGTGTAGGCCACATATCGGTCCGAGTATCGCGCGGCGCGCGGGTCCGCACTCAGCTCCCGCGGGTCCGAATAGGAACCGTTCGACACGAACGGCTGCGCGTAGAGCTGGAACGACAGCGCCGGCGTCGCGATGTAGGTCGCACGAATGGCGGTGACGAGCGTGTTCTGATGCAGATGCGCGAAAGCGTAGTGCATCGCGGTTGTAGCCGTATCATGGAAGTTGCCAATCCACTGCGTGTTGTCGTCGTTGTGCGATGCGGTGACATCCAGCGAGAAAAGCAGCTGGCTCGATGCACGCACGGCGAGCGTTGGCTCGAGCGACAACGTGTGAGTGCGTCCCTCGTCGGTGCGAAGATAGTTCATCGAGATCGAAGGCGTGATGCGTCGCCGGTCATCACCGCTGATACTCATCCACGGGGATAGATACGACGACTGCCGCACCGCCGGCCCGCCACGCGCGCACCTGTCGCAATACGTGCTTCCCAGCTGACCGAGCGTCGAGCCCGCGTTGAAGCCCCAGTTGTTGTGAAACACGAAATGGACGTTGGAATTGATTGCGTGCTCCAGTGCGAGCCCATCCGTATTCCACGTGTTCCAGAAGTTGCCGTTGACGTTGAGACGGTTGTACAGCCATGTCGGGTTCAGAAAGGCGAGCGCGCCCCAGTTACTCCAGCTCTGCCGATCTGCCCTGCGCAGATAACCGATATCGTTGATTTCGTAGCCCGCCGACTGGCGCTGATAACTGGTCTCGAAGCGAGTAATGCCGCCGCCGTACTTTCCGACCAGCAATTCCTCCGTGTTTCCAGTCAGCGACGTGAGACTTGAATCGACGCGCAGCTTTCCGTCAGGGCGCTGATAGTAGTGCACGGCGCTCATCTGGGTCTGTGTGATCGCGGCCGCCGTTCCCGTCACTTCACTTCCCGTCAACGATCCGGAAATCTTGTAATTGTCGTTCAGGAAGCGATGCGCGAAATCCACTCCGCCAACAGTCGCCGTTCGCCGCAGCGCGTCCTGGGTCCACGCGTCCGTGTTCCGGTCGACGCTCGTGAGAACGGCACCGATGTAGCTCCTGCCATCACGAAAGTCACGCTGCACGCGAGCTACGCCGTAGTTTGTCGTCGGTTCGATGGTTCTGTCGGACGTACCCGTCGCCTGCTCCGTTACCGCGTCGAGCACTCCCACCGATAGAGACTTGCCTATACGCCCGCTCAGCTTCGCGGCGCCCAGGATCGTCGTGGCCGTGGGCGAGCTCGGATCGCCGTAGCTACCAATTAGTTGCGGAGTGCGACCAATTCTTCGGGAGTAGAACAATCCCTCGGAGCTGCAGTTCACGACGTTGCAGTTGATGCTGAACGCGTAACGCCCCTGCCCTTCGACAAAGAACGGACGCTGCTCGTTGAAGAATGTCTCGAACGTACCGAGGTTGAGCACCGACGGATCGGCCTCCACCTGACCGAAGTCGGGGTTCACCGCCGCCGTCAGTCGCAGGCTTGGCGTCACGCCAACCTTGAGATCCGCACCTGCGGACAGGCGCTGCGCACGTCCGTACGATGAAGCGCCCACGGTCGACACGTTCTTCGTCACCACGTACGGAACCACTTCGAGCGGATGCGTCGAGCCCACGTCGCCGATACCGGTCACCGTTCCCAGTTGCGAGACAGTGGCATTTCTGCTTGGACGAAACGCCGGCCAGCTCACACGCTCCTTGAAGCGATCGATGTCGCGCCATATCCCGAATCCGATCGTGTGCACGGTTGTATTGGTGAAGCCGAGCTGCGACATCGGGATCGCGAACTCGGCTGTCCACCCGAGCGAGTCGATCGACGTGGCGACGTCCCAGACTCCGTCCCATGTCTGGTCCTCGTTCGTATCGTCATACATCGCGTAATCGCGCTTCACTCCACCCGGGCTCACCGCGAACTCGAACCCGCTGCGTCCGTCGTGATACGAATCGATCATCACCTTGAGCTGATCCGTTGGCGGACGAACGTCCCGGCGCGCAAGGGTTTTGCGTATCCGCGCCGGCTCGGGATCGAAGGCACGAATGAAGACGTAGATGTTGCGGCTGTCGTACGCGACCTTGAATTCCGTGCGGAAGCGTGGATCGCCATCCTCCACAGGATCGAATTCGCGGAAGTGAGTGACCGTCGGCGCGGTGCGCCACACAGCGTCGTCGTCGCGACCATCCAGCACAGGCGGATGATCCGCATGCACCGCTGCAACCGACGTTATGTAGTCTGCTGAAACAGCTGGTTGGGATGCCTGCGCACGGGCGCGAGCCGGAACCGCAGCGGCGAGAACTGTCGCAACCGCACCGAGTGCGAGCCGCGAAACGGGAATGAACGTTGGAATCGAAAAGGACACTGGCGAGCGTTGAATGGTGCATTGACGGGCCCGCCGGTGCGCGCCCTTCTCGATTATGAGATGCTCGACGCGTCAAAATGGTTTGTTCCGATACCGACATGCGCCGGTACGACCCCACGCCGTCAATTCACTATTGATACCGTGAAGCCATCGTACCCCTTCACGCCAACAGTCTGGATTGCCGTGCTCGTCACGAGTGCGCTCGTGGACAGCCGATCGAAAAACCGGCGTACGCCCTGCGTGCCCGTATCTTCGGTATCATCGTTGATGACGTCTCCATCACGCACGACGTTGTCGACGACGATCATGCTTCCCGGATGCGCCAGCGTGACCGCCCAGTCGAAGTACGCCGGTATGTTCTGCTTGTCGGCGTCGATGAAGACCAGATCGAACGGCTCGCGATCTTCCGCGGCCAGCTTCGGAAGCGTGTCGAGCGCACTGCCAACGCGCAGATCGACGACGTCCGCGAATCCCGCTCGCGCTATGTTCGCTCTTGCAACGTCCGCGTGCATGGGCTCCTTCTCCAGAGTCACGATCCTTCCTCCAGGAGCGAGGCCGCGCGCGAGCCATATAGTGCTGTAGCCGCCGAGTGTACCGATCTCGAGGATGGATCTGGCACGCAACGTCATGGCGAGCAGCTCGAGCAGTTTTCCCTGAGTCGGAGAGACACTTATCGCCGGCATGTTCGCCGCCGCCGTCGCGGCCTGCGCAGCGTCCAGTGCGGGATCCGGGGGAATCAGCTTCTTGGCGAGGTAGCCGTCGACCGCCGTCCATGTTTCCTGATCCATCGTTTTGGCTCCGTAATCGTGATGCCGCCCCTGCCTGATGGCCGTGGTCGGGTGAATACCTCTCAAAGATGCTGCAAAGCCCGGTCCCGCGGCCGATCCGGCGCGCGCGGCGCAGCCGCCATCTTGTCACATAGAAAGACTACACATAGATTGGCTATGTATTGATCGCCAGGGCAGTTGACACTAACGCCGACGTGCCGATGACTTCGTGGGGACCTGAGCCGGTAATCCGGCTCGACCGGGTTGGAAAGACGTATCTTACCGATGAGGTGGAGACGCGCGCCCTCTCCGAAGTGTCGTTCGAGATCGCGCGCGGAGAGTACGTCGCGATCTCGGGTCCGTCGGGATGCGGCAAGACGACTCTGCTCTCGATTCTCGGCCTTCTCGACGTCGCAACTGCTGGTCGCTACGTCCTTGCGGGCCGCGACATTGCTGAGTTGTCAGGCGGACAGCGGGCGCGCATCCGCAACAGCCAGATTGGTTTCATCTTCCAGGCGTTCAACCTGCTGGGCGACCTCACCGTCTGGGAGAACGTTGCGCTACCGCTGAGTTACCGCGGTCTGGAACCGCGAGACCGGCGCAAGTGCGCGCTCAACGCCCTCGAGCGCATGGGGATGGCGCACCGGCTGGATCACTACCCGGCACAGCTCTCCGGCGGTCAGCAGCAGCGCGTCGCTGTTGCGCGCGCGATTGCAGGCGAGCCACTGATCATTCTCGCGGATGAGCCCACCGGTAATCTCGATAGCGATAACGGCGATCAGGTGATGGAGCTCCTGGCCGAGCTGCATCGCACCGGCTCGACGATCTGCATGGTGACCCACGATCCGCGTCATGCCCGGCACGCCGAGCGAACAATCAATCTGCTGGACGGGAACGTCGTCGCGATTGAGTCGCGGGACGCGATGCTGCAGCCAGTCTGATTCTACCATATCCATCATGTCCAACAAAACCGACCGCGCAGACGTGCTTCCAGGCACACTCGACATGCTGATTCTCAAGACACTCACCATCACACCGATGCACGGGTACGGAATCGCGCAACACATTCAGCAGGTGTCGCGCGAAGCGATTCAGGTCGAGGAAGGCTCACTGTATCCATCGCTTCAGCGCATGCAGGTGAAGGGATGGCTGACGTCGGAGTGGGGTCAGTCGCCTACGGGACGCCGCGCTCGATACTACCGGCTCACCGCCGCCGGCAAGAAGCAGCTCGGCGCGGAGGTGGCGGATTTCCGAAAGGCAATAGAAGCGATTCAGCGGGTCATCCAGGC
>DATNCZ010000453.1:0-2580 GCA_035553335.1 Gemmatimonadaceae bacterium | reverse complement strand
GCCCGACTCGGAGATCCCGACCTTGAAGAAATCCGGATAGCGGAACATCGCGTCGGCGGTGGCGAAGCCGCCACCCGAGTGTCCGTAGATGCCCGCACGATCGATGTCGATCCACGAATAACGTGACGCAAGCTCCTTCATTGCGGCAACCTGATCGGGAAGCGTGTTGTCACGCCCCATTGCGCCGTAGTAAGCATCGTGGAAGCTCTTCGATCTGTCCGGCGTTCCCATTCCATCGACAGTGATCACGACGAAGCCAAGCTCCGCGAGCGCCTGACGGTCGCCGCGCGCAGGCGAGAAGCTGCGCGAGCCGACGCTGCCCGACTGCGGGCCGGGATACGGGTTGTTGATGATGGGATATTTCTTCGTGGAATCGAAGTTGGTGGGACGGAACATCAGACCGTACAGCTTGGTCTTGCCGTCATGCGCCGTTACCGTGAACGGGATCGGCGGCTTCCATCCACTCGCGACGAGCTTCGAGATGTCCATGTGTCCGAGCTGCATCACGACGCGACCTGTCGCATCACGCAGCACGACGGTTGGCGGAACGTCCGGCTTGGAATACGTATCGACGAAGTAGCGTCCGTCTGACGACACCTGGATCGTGTGGTCGCCGCTTTCAGGCGTCAGCTCCTTCCATCCCTTTCCGTCCAGCCCGACGCGATAGTAGTGCTTGAAGTAGGGATCTTCGGATGGATTGCGACCCATGGCACCGACGATCAGCGAGCGGCCCTTCTCGTCGACGTGCGCGATCTGCGTCACGGGACCTTCGCCGGTCGTGATCTTGTTTATGAGCTTGCCCGTATTGAGATCGTACAGATACAACTGCGCCCAGTTGTCGCGCTCGGACGACCAGATGATCTGGTGTGCCGGCCAGATGATGCGCCATCCCGCGATCGACTCGAACTGAGTCGGCGAGCTTTCCTCGAACAGCGTGTGAACTGCGCCGGTGTTCGCGTCGGCGAGCTTCACCGTTTCATGCTTGTGATCGCGCGACGTGTTCACGTACGCGAGCTGCGACCCATCCGGGCTCCAGATGAGATCGGCCATGTTTATGTTGTCGCCCAGCATTGCGCGGTGATAGGCCGGCGCATCCTGGAGACGAATCACTTTCGCGTTGTCGACGTCGATTACCACGCGCGATATCATCGAGATCACGCTGTCGCCCGGATACGCACCCTTCCAGTGCTCCAGGTGCGAATGTCCGACGCGCGTGTCGATGAGATACATGTCGCCCACGTGACGGTCGTCCTGCTGCTGTGTCGCGATCTTCTTCGAGTCGGGCGACCAGAGCACGATCGGGCGATCGCTGTGCACCCAGCCTGCGTTGTCGGTGGCGTAGCCGAAATTCTCGGTGCCATCGGTCGTAAGCTGCTTTTCCTGTCCCGTCGCGACGTCGCGGACCCAGAGATTCCAGTCGCGGATGAACGCGACCTTCTTTCCGTCAGGAGACATTCCCGGCGGCGGTCCGAATGGACCGGGACGCGGCGTGGTGTCGTTCACGGCGTTGCAGGTGCCGCCTCCCACATCGCAGCTCCAGCGCCGCCGCCCGATGTCGAGCACCACGTGCTTTCCATCCGCGGACAGCTCGGCGCGTTGCGCCGGTATGTTGCGCGGGTCGATCGTGCCAGCGCCGGCCTTGGTCAGCGCCTGCGCAACTTCCGGAGCCTTGAAGATCGGTGTGCTCGTCTTCCTTGCGGGGTCGACGACCAACCATTCGGCGCCCGTCGGAGTGGTGTTCTGATAGTAGAACCGATCGCCAGGCAACCAGGTGGCGCGCACCGAGCCGCCGTTCACGAGCGGATTGAGATTGGGCGCGAGCATCTTGACGGCGCGGTCGTAGTCCGCCGTGGTGAGCGTGCGCTGCTGCGCGTGGATTGCCGGCGCGGCAGCGATGACGGCTGCCGCGAGGGCGACGCCGAACTGAGTGCGGCGGCCGGTGCGGTAGCTGGTGGGAAAGTTGGCGCTTCTGATGTGCATTGTCGTGCGGGTAAGTGGAAGAATCCGCCGGTGCAGCGGTCGGTGCAGCGATGACACAGGCGCGATGCAGGCCCGACGCGGCGCATCGGGCAGCGCCGTGGCAGTGCTGCGACACAAGGAGTACGGGCTGCTACGCAAGCGGGTTGTAAGAATCACGTGGATATACAGGCATGAGGCTGGGTCTGCCAGTACCATCATCTGTACGGTGTCCGACAGACGGCGGTATTGACAATGCATGTTATAACACGTATTATCTGTCATGACTCGCACCCTGCAGGAGGAGATCCGTCAGACCAAGCCGTTTGCATCCAGGACGGCCGAGGCTCTTCTGTCCATCCTGCGGACTGCGACCGTGCTCGAGCACGAGCAGAACGAGGCGCTCAGGCCGCACGGGATAACGCACACGCAGTACAACGTTCTTCGCATCCTTCAGGGTGCGGGCAAGGACGGCTTGTGCGGCCGGGCGATAGCAGAGCGGCTCATCTCGAAGGTCCCCGACGTTTCGCGTCTGCTGGACAGGATGGACGACATGGAGCTGGTGAGCCGAGTGCGTGATGCGGCCGACCGGCGGCACGTCACGGCGCGGATCACGCCGAAGGG
>DATNCZ010000452.1:0-8090 GCA_035553335.1 Gemmatimonadaceae bacterium | reverse complement strand
ACTTGTTAAGGTACCCAGGATCGCGCGTGATGGAATACTTCGCAGCGTTCTCGCCCAACTGGGCGATGCGCATGTACTGCTCGGTCGATGTCGCGCGCACGCGCTCCGACAGCTCCGACAGCTCATGCCCCGTAGCGACGACGTGCCGGATCGTGCTCACATGATATATGAGCAGCACGCCCAGTAGCGTGATGTAGAGAGCGAAGGCAGCGCGAAGCTTTGTCGCGACCTTCATCTGTCGAGTCCGTAGCTCCGCAGGCGATTTCGAATCGTCTTGACGTCGAGGCCCAGCTGGCGCGCGGCTTCGGCCTTGTTCTGGCCCGTGCGGTCGAGCGTGGTGAGTATCAGCAGTCGTTCGGCGTCCGCCAGCGTCATGCCCGCCGGTACCTGAATCGTCGTCGGGCCGCCGGGCTTGATCGCCTGAATGTGCGGCGAGAGATGCCGAGGTTCGATCCAGCCCGTCCGCGCAACGATCACCGCGCGCTCGATGACGTTGCGCAGCTCGCGAACGTTGCCCGGCCACGAATACGCCTCCAGAAGCGCGCGCGACGCGTCGTTCACACCTTCGACAGGCATGCTGTGCTTCCGGCTGAATTCGCGAACGAAGTGTCGCGACAGCAGCGGGATGTCGTCGGGCCGCTCGCGCAGTGGCGAAAGCGCGATCTCGAATACGTTGAGCCGGTAGAACAGATCCTCGCGAAGAAGCCCATCCCGGACCGCGGCCGCAACCGACCGATTCGTTGCTGCCAGCACGCGCACGTCGAAATGAATTTCCTTGCTCCCGCCGAGCCGGCGCGCGTAGCTGTCTTCGAGAATGCGCAGAAGCTTTGGCTGCAGAGCCATCGGCATTTCCGCGATCTCGTCCAGAAATAGCGTCCCGCGATTCGCAAGCTCGAAAGCACCGGGCCGCGAGCGGTTGGCCCCGGTGAACGCCCCCTGCTCGTGTCCGAACAGCTCGCTCTCGATGAGACCTTCGGGAATCGCGGCTGCGTTCAGTGCGACGAACGGCTTGTCGTGCCGATTGCTGAGCGTGTGGATGGCGTGCGCGACCACTTCCTTTCCAGTACCGCTCTCGCCCGTGATGATCGCTGACGCATCGCTCGACGCGATCACCTGAATCAGCTTCTGCAGCTCACGAATGGACCGGCTCTTTCCAACCAGGCCGCCGATACTGGCCGAGCCTTCGAGATTGGCGTCGAGCTCCTGATCCAGCTGACGTTGAGTGCGTTCCGCGGCCACGGCGTCGAGCAGTCCACGCAACACGGCATGGTCGAGTGGCTTGGTGAGAAAATCCCGCGCGCCGGCTTTCATGGCGTCGACCGCCGCGTCGATATTTCCGTGCGCGGTCATCATGATCACCGGAATGGTCTCGTCGTTATGCTTGAGCCAGCGCAGCAGCTCGACACCCGATATTCCGGGCAGGACCACATCAGAAAGAATCACGTCGGGGCGACTCTGGCGCAGCGCACGCTCCGCCTCAGCGGCGTCCACCGCTGTCGTCACGTCGTAGCCCCAGTCCTGGATTCGAAGCGTCAGGACTTCCCGGAGCGCCGGCTCGTCGTCCACGACCAGGACGGAGATTCGGGTCGGTTCCATACTGCTTCAATGTAAACATTGGGTCCTGATAGCCCGGCACTCTAGGGAAAGTTCGTGCCGGAACGGGGGAGCCGCGGGCTATGCCGTTTCGCGTCCGCCGAGTCGCTTGTCCTCGTAAAGATCCCGGTCTGCAATGGCCAGGAGGCCTTCCAGCGTCCGCGGTGCCTCGGGCATGAAGCGAGCGATGCCGACGGCGGACGAGAGCGTGTAGCCAAGTCCCGCCAGTCCATTGCGCGCGTTCTGTTGCGCCAGCTCCGACCGGAGCCGCTCCAGCACCGTGTTGGAGACCTCGCCGCAATTGAGCGCGAGGGCCACGAACTCATCGCCGCCCATTCGCGCGATGACGTCGGTCTCACGAAACGTCTGCCGCAGCACTCCGGCCATCTTGACCAGCGCGTCATCACCGGCGGCGTGGCCCCATGTGTCGTTGATCACCTTGAAGTCGTTCATGTCGAAGTAGAACAGGAACGAAGCCTTGGTCGTGTGCTCGGCGCTCTTGAGCTGCTGCGCCGCAACCGCTTCGAAGCCGCGGCGGTTGAAGAGGCCGGTGAGGGAATCCACGAGCGACAGCGCACGCAACTCGTCCTCGGCGCGGCGTCGATCGGTGACGTCGCGTGCCGTGATCGCGACGCCGCGTCCGAGCGGAACGATCTGGCACGACAGCCACTTGTCCGCGAGTGGTCCAACGCGCGGCTGAACCTCCGTCTCGGTTGCTTCACCAGTCTCCGCGACGGCGACGAGGCTCTTGAGCAGAGCTCCATTCGCCGCGTACGGCAGCAACTCGCCGAAGCTGCGTCCGATCATCCGCGAAGCATCGACACCGAGCACCGTGCCGGCGCGCGCATTCACCTCGACGACGCGAAAGTCGATGATCACGCCGTCGGCGTCACGAACCGTGTCGAGCACTGTGAAGATGTCGAGGCTGCTGTCGAGGGCGTTGCGAAAACGCGCCTCGGAGTCACGCAACGCTTCCTCTGCACGCACCCGATCGCTCACATCATGGACGATAGAGTGGAAGACGCGCCTGTCACCCAGCACGAATTCGCCGGCGAAGATCTCCACCGTACGTTTCTCACCCGACGCCAGTTTGTGGATGCGCACCGCCGATGTGTTTTCTCCATGCGAAATGCCGAGAGTGTATGTCTTCCACTCGTCAATCGTCATGTCTGCTATGTCGGACGCGTTCATAGCCCGCATCTGTTCGCGTGTCCATCCGTAGAAACGCTCGGCCGCCGGGTTGGCATCCAGGATGTGCGAGGTCTCCACATCGACCAGAAACTGCACCGACCCATTGCTCTCGAACAGCTGGCGATATCGTGCCTCGCTCTCCTGAAGTGCCTCCTCCGCAATCTTCCGTGCAGTTATGTCGCGGAGTGCGCCCAGGAGATGCGTACAATCTCCCTCTGCGTCGATGATCGGAGTCAGTATCGTCTCGAACACCACGCGGCCAGCCGGAAGCATGATGTCTTCAGCGTAGACGAGCGGAGAGCGCGAGTCGATCGCGGCCATGTACCGCCCGAGCGCAAACGCAGCGGCGGCGGGAGGCAGGATGTCCTCCGGACGATGACCGACGACCTGGTCTTCTCGCAAGCCGGTCACCGCCGTGTAGGCCCGGTTGACCGATTCACAGCGAAACTGCCCGACACCTTCGACTCGCATGAGGAACATGCAGTCGTGCGTACTGTTGTAGATCAACTTCAGCCGTTCTTCGCGTTCGGCGAGCTCACGCGCGTGATCAGCGTCGGTCAACGTCGTCGTATGTTGAGGTTCCGTCGATTGGTCCTGCAATTTCATCTAGTTATCTGGCGGCGGTCGATCGGGAGTTGAAAGACGATCCCGCGCTGTTTGAGGGACGATCCTGCTGCAATTAAGTTACCGCATCGTCGCGCCGCGCGGTGCCCGATTACTGGGGTGTCAACCAGTTGTAAAAGCCACGGCCACTCTTCTTTCCCAGGTGTCCCGCGGCCACCATCTCGCGCAGAATTGCTGGCGCGGCGAAGGCATCCCCGCCGAGCGACGCGTGAAGATGATCGGCGACGGCGAGCCGGACGTCGAGACCGACGATGTCGGTAAGCCTGAGTGGACCCACCGGGTGGTTGTAGCCAAGCTCCATGGCGGTGTCGATGTCCGCGGCGCTGGCGACGCCTTGTTCCAGCATCCGCATTGCCTCGAGCCCGAGGACGATGCCGAGGCGGCTGGTGGCGAAACCCGGCGTGTCGCGGACCACTATCGCCTTCTTGCCCAGCGATTCAGCGAACGCGCGCGCCTCGGCAGTCGATTCGTCGCTCGTTTGCGCACCGCGGATGACTTCCACGAGTTTCATCGCCGCGACAGGGTTGAAGAAGTGCATCCCGACCACGCGTTCCGGGCAGTCCGTCGCATGAGCGATCTCCGAGACGGACAGCGACGATGTGTTGGTCGCGAGCAGCGCGTCCCGGGGTGCAGCGACGCAGATGCGTCTGAAGAGTTCCTGTTTGAGCCCGAGCTTTTCAGGTGCGGATTCGATGACTACCTGCGCGCCGTCGATCGCACCTTCGAGACTCGTCGAGAGCGAAATGCGACCCATGGCTTCGCGCCGTGTCTCCTCGCTCACCTTGCCGCGCATCACGCCGGAATCGAGTGCCAGGCCGATGTGGGCGCGAGCACGCTCGAGAACGTCCTCGTCCACATCCGTCAATGTTACCGTATAACCTGCTATGGCGGTAACATATCCGATTCCGTGACCCATCGTTCCGGCGCCGACTATCGCGACGTTGGTCATGCGCGCTCCAGAATGATTGCAATCCCCTGACCGACTCCGATGCACATCGTTGCGAGCCCATGTTGCACGCCCCGCCGTCGCATTTCGTGGACGAGCGTGGTTGCGATTCGCGCACCGCTCGCACCGAGTGGGTGGCCGAGCGCGATTGCTCCGCCGTTCACGTTGACGCGATCTGCAGGCATGCGCAGCTCCCGCATGCACGCGAGCGCCTGCGACGCAAATGCTTCGTTCAGCTCGATGAGATCCATGTCGTCGATCGTCAGTCCGGCGCGTTTTAACGCGAGCCGCACGGCAGGGACGGGGCCGATGCCCATCACATCCGGTGAAACACCGGCGACGGCGCTCGATACCACGCGTGCGATCGGTGTGTACTGTCCATCCGCAGCCGCGCGTTCGCTCATCATCAGCAGTGCCGACGCACCATCGTTGATCCCGCTCGACGATCCGGCTGTGACCGTGCCGCCGTGGTCGCGGAACGCGGGCCGGAGTTTGCGCAATGCCTCCGCGTTGACGTCCGGACGTGGATGTTCGTCGCGATCGATGACGACCGGTTCGCTCCCGCGGCGCGGTGCAGTGACGGAAACCAACTCGGCGTCGAACCGCCCGTGTGCGATTGCATCGGCTGTACGTCGCTGGCTCTCCAGCGCGAACGCATCCTGGTCTTCGCGTGAGATATGGTATCGCTCGGCGACGACTTCGGCCGTCTGGCCCATCGATATCGTCCATTCGCGCGGAAGTGCCGGGTTGGTGAAGCGCCACCCGATAGTGCTATCGGCCGTCTCGGGAACGGAGCGGGCAAACGGCTCATCGGGGCGAAGCGTCACCCACGGCGCTCGCGTCATGCTCTCCACACCGCCGGCGATGAAGCAATCGCCCTCATCCGAACGGATGGCGTGTGCGGCGCTGACGATCGCCTGGAGGCCGGAACCGCACAGTCGGTTCACCGTCTGGCCAGGGACCTCGACCGGAAGTCCCGCGATCAGCGCGGCGAGACGCCCGATATTGCGACTGTCTTCACCAGCCTGATTGGTGCAGCCCAAGATCACATCGTCGATGAGCGACGGATCCAGTCTGGTGCGCTCCACCAGCGCGCGGATCGCCGTGGCAGCCAAATCGTCCGGACGAACGGTCGCAAGCGCGCCGCGATGTCTTCCGATGGGAGTCCGTACGGCGTCCACGATCACCGCGTCGCGCCCGTTTCGCGTCGTGCTCATTCGGGCACGACCGCGGTAGCCTCGATCTCGACCAGTGCGTCGGCTTCGACAAGGCCGCAGACGATTATCACGGACATTGCGGGAAAGTGTCGTCCGATTATCTCGCGATAAGCGTCGCCGATCTGGACCCGTGCATCGACGTATGCCTGGCGATCGGTGACGAACCACGTCATGCGAACGAGATGCTCCGGCCGCGCGTCGGCGCGTGCCAGTACGGCGACGATGTTTCGAAGTGCCTGTGCCGTCTGCAGTGCGAAATCGGAGCTCTCGATCACACCGGTCGTGGGATTCCAGCCGATCTGGCCCGCAATCGAGATCACCCGTCCGCGGGCGCTGATCCCATTTGCGTATCCCCGCGGCGCGAGCCACCCGTCTGGCTGAATCACATCGATGTCACTCATGGTGTTGCTTCCCTCAATCGGAAACGCTGAAGCTTTCCCGTATCGGTGCGGGGGAGCGTATCGACGAACTCGATCGCGCGTGGATATTTGTACGGCGCTATCTCCGCCTTCACGTAGTCCTGAAGCGCCTTAATAGCAGGTGGATTATCGCGCGCGTGTGGATGCAACACGACGAACGCCTTGACGATGCTACCGCGCTCGGAATCCGGAAGGCCGATGACTGCGCACTCGTGCACGTCAGGGTGGGTAAGCAGTGCATTCTCAACCTCAGGCGCGGCGATGTTATAACCGGACGAGACGATCATGTCGTCGCTGCGCGCCTGATACCAGAAATAGCCATCCTCGTCCATGCGGTAGGAATCGCCGGTACGGTTCCAGCCGTCGTGCACGTAAGCGCGCTGTCGCTCCACGTCGTCGAGATATCGACAGCCCGTCGGGCCACGAACTTCGAGCAGGCCGATCTCGCCTGGCGGAAGCGGTGTGCCGGACTCGTCGACGACGCGCGCCTCATAACCCGGTATCGCGCGCCCCGTCGATCCAGCGCGGATGTCGTCTCCGCAAGCGCTGATGAAGATGTGCAGCATCTCCGTCGCGCCGATCCCGTCGATGATCCTGATTCCGGTCGCAGCTTCCCACGCTTCGAACGTTGCCGCCGGCAGCGTTTCCCCAGCGGATACGCATTTGCGAAGGCTCGACACGTCGAAGTCGTTCAACATTCCGAGCATCGCGCGGTACGCCGTGGGAGCGGTGAAACAGACTGTGGGGCGGTACTTCTGAATCGCCCTGATCAGATTGGGCGGAGATGCCTGCTCCAGCATCAACGTGGATGCGCCGAACCGCATTGGGAAGAGCAGCAGTCCGCCGAGTGCGTATGTGAACGCAAGTGGTGGCGAGCCGCAGAAGAGATCGGAGGCGTCCGGTTTCAGAATGTAGCGGGCGAAGCAATCGGTGATCGCAAGCACGTCACGGTGCGTGTGCATCGTTCCCTTGGCGCGGCCCGTCGTTCCGGAGGTAAATGCGATGAGAGCGACGTCTTCAGCGCTCGTATCGCAATTATCGAACGTCGTCGGTTTCGACCGCATCAACCATTCGAGGCCGTCGCGGCTCTCGCTGTTGAAGTGCACGACGCGTGCGCCGTTGCTGGCATCGGAAAGCATCGCACGTTCGCAGTCCTCCGCGACCCTGGAGTCGGTGAGCGCAAGCGAGATGCGTGCTCGCTCGACCGTGTACGCGATCTCCCGGGGGCGGAGCAGCGGCATGGTCGAGACGACGACGCCCCCCGCCTTCAGCACCGCGAACCAGCAGGCCGCCAGCATCGGCGTATTCGGAGCGCGGAGCAGCACGCGATTCCCAGGGATTACGCCGAGGTCCTCGACCAGGACGTGAGCGATCTGATTGGCGGTTTCCAGGAGATCGCGATACTTCCAGTGAGCGCCTTCATAAAGGAATACCGTCGCGTCTCCGCGGCCCGAACTGACGACACTGTCCAGCAGATCGGCTGCGCAATTCAGTCGCGCGGGATACGCGAGATCGGGAAGCGAGCCGTAGTCCATCTGCGGCCACAGCTCGCGTGGTGGAAGATTGTCGGCGCAGAACGTGTCGACGTGTCCGCTGCGCTCACTCATTTCTTCTCCTCTCTCGATGTGACCGTAGAAGTCGCCGAGTATGGCGCGAGTACCTGGCCTGCGATCACGAGCTGCTGGATCTCGCTCGTGCCTTCATATATCCGGAGCGCGCGAACTTCGCGATACAGCCGCTCGACGGTCGCGCCGGCAACGACTCCGCGTCCGCCGAGCAACTGGACCGCGCTATCCACGGTCCTCTGCGCGGCCTCGGTAGCGAACCACTTGGCCATCGCCGCTTCACGTGTTACTCGTTGCGCACGACAGTCGTGTGCCCAGGCTGCCCTGTAGATCAGAAGTGCGCTTGCATCTATGTCCGTCGCCATCGTGGCGATCCTCGCCTGCGTCAGCTGCATGTCCGCGAGACGTGCGCCAAACACCTTGCGATCCGTCACGTGGCTCAGCGTCTCGTCGAGTGCGCGGCGTGCGAAGCCGAGTGCCGCGGCGCCCACGGTAGCGCGAAATACGTCGAGCGTGCCCAGTGCGACACTCATCC
>DATNCZ010000451.1:0-2712 GCA_035553335.1 Gemmatimonadaceae bacterium | reverse complement strand
CGGAGTCTTGGGGCGGGAGGAGACATAGGCGATACGCGCGCCATCGGGGCTCAGAATCGGCTCGTCGGCGTCGAAGGAGCGGTTCACGGGCAGCGGCCTTGCCGTTGTGGCAGCGTCCAGCTGGACCGAGACAAGACCGGTGTGGAAATCGGAGCCGCTCGCGTATATGACTGACTTGTCATCGGACGAGAAGATCGGCGTGATGTTGAGACCGCGCGGCGTTGCCGCCAACGCGTGAGTCTTGCCGGTAACGAGATCGACGAGGGCGATCTGCGTACCCGCATCACTCATCTCGCTGTAAACGATGGCGGTGCCATCGCGGCGCCACGCGGGCGACATCGCCTTGTCGCCTTCCTTGTCGATACGCGTTACGGGATGATCGTTGGCGCCATCGAAATCGACGACACGAATCACACCGTTCGATACGTATGCGACGCGTGACTGTGCGATGCCGCGATGGCCGGTCATCCATTCCTCGACAGCGTCGGAAACGCCGTGGATCGCCCAGCGGCGGGCCGCGGTCGCGGAATCTCGAATCACTGCTTCGCGTGCGATGGCATCGCGCTGGACTCCGGCGCGGGCTGCCTCGTCCCGCTCACGCTCGCCACGGATTGTCGCGAGTTCTCCCAGCGCGCCGATGAGCATGTTGTTGCGCTGAGCGACGAGCTCGGCGTACTGCGCCTTCGCCTCCTTGTTGCGCAGCCGGGGCGCCTTTTTCGCCATCTCCGACTGGAGCGAGTCGCGAACCGTCTCTGCGCGAACGATGCGCGTGCGACGCATGAGATCGCGTGCGTCGAAGGCCTGGTTCAGCGAATCGGCAATCGCCTGTTCCGTACGATGCGGCACCTGAGGCAGCGTAAAATCATGCTGCTGCCTGACCGTACCGCTAAGCGGGTCGATGAGCGACACGGTCACTCCGGTCGCGGTGGCGACTGTCCTGACTACAGCGGTTGGCTGCTGCGCCTTTTTGGTGGACGGAATGGCAGGTGCCAGATCGGATACGACCTGTACGCGATCGCCGAAATTCAGATCGCGCGAGATGATCGTCTGCACCGAATCACTCTCGAGACCGTCGACCGGAAGCACGACTGCGCGTACCTGCGGTGTGGCAAGAGATGCCGACGTTTGTTGCGAGTGCGCCCGCGCGGGACGATGCGACGCGGCGGGTTTCTGGCCGAACGCGGGAAGCGCCGGCAGCAGCAGGAGCCCAATGCACAACGAGCGATGGGACAACATGGTCGAGCCTCCAAAAGGTGCGCCACAGGGACGTATCCCATACAGCTGATTCCGCCCGAATTCCTCAGCACGCGATCGCGTGCGTCCCATTAGGACGAGCCGCCCATGGGTTGGTAATCGGCGATTTTCGCCTGGCAAGAAATACAACATCTGACTTATAGCATGGTACGATCCGTACCGGACAAATCGACGGGAAAAGACTAATCCAGGCCGGCGGACAGGAAGGAAAGAAAATCATTCGGGCTCCGTGTAAGCCCGGCGAATGTCGTGACGGTCTTGCCGTCGGGATCGACTATCGCATAGAGCGGCAGGGCAATGGTTCCGAAGCGCCGCTGCTGCATCTGCTGCTGCCTGTCGTAGATGTCGCCGTCGCCGTCGGTGTAGAGCCGCGCGAGGACGAAGCGGTTCATCGCGACTTTTATCTCGGGTCGAGTGAACATGTTGGCTTCCATCCAGCGACAGTTGGTGCACGTGTATCCGGTGAAATCGATGAATACACGCCTGTTCTCCTGGCGCGCTACGGCGAGCGCGGCGGGAAGATCGTTGAGGCGCCAGTGGAGCTCGGCTGGGACATCCGCGGCGTTTACCGAAGCCGGTGCGCCGCCGACGGGCGGAAGGAACGATTCAAGCGTGCCAAGCGTGCTCCCCGTCAGGCCGGTGGCCAGCCACATGCCAAGCGCGAGAAACACAAGCGCCGGAATGGCCTGCGAGGCACTGATGTGCGGCAGGGCACGCTGCGATGCCCGGGGCGCTTCCGAACGCGCGAGCGGCGGCTCGTGCGGCAGACGAAATGCACCCAACAGGTAGAACGTGGCGATCAGCGCGAGCGCTACCCAGATCGAGAGCACGACGTCGTGCGTGAAGATGTTCCAGTGCCAGACCAGATCCGCGTTGGATATGAACTTGGCCACCGCGGCGATCTCGACGAAGCCCATCACGACCTTGACGCGATTGAGCCATGCGCCGGAGCTGGGCAGACTGTTGATCCAGCGCGGAACGGTCGCGAGAACGATGAATGGAAGCGCAAAAACGATCGCGTAAACCAGCATTCCGGCGATCGGCCGTTGCCATTCGCCCTGTGATGCGGCGACCAGCAGCGTGCCGATGAACGGCGCGGTGCACGTGAAGCTCGTGAGCGTGAACAGCACACCCATGAGCAGCGTGCTCGTTGCGTCGGATTCTTTCCTGCCCCGCGTGGCCGAATCGATGCCGCTCAGCACTCGGCTCGACACGTTCAACTGATAGAAGCCGAGCAGGTTGAGTGCGAGAGCGAGAAAGATTGCTGCAATCGCAAGGTTCACCCATGCGTTGGCGGCGAAGCGCGTGAGCCCCGCAGCACCAACGAGCGCTGCGACGGTAACGCCGAGCGCGGTGAAGGTGACGATGATGCCGAGTCCGAAGATCGCGACCGCGGTGAACGCTCGGGTTCGGCTCGTCTGCGCGTGACGCAGGAAATACGACACCGTGATCGGCACC
>DATNCZ010000450.1:0-4155 GCA_035553335.1 Gemmatimonadaceae bacterium | reverse complement strand
CATAACGGCTCTGCTGGGACTCACCACGGCGCGTACCTCGGTAATCGATGCGCAAACGAATTTCCAGACGGCTCGCGTCGCGCTCGCGCGCGCGCAAGGCGTCGTCACGACCCTTCCCTGAGCACTCACTCCCTCGTAAACATGGCAAGCGAACCCGGTAGCAAGCGCAAGATCATCATCCCCATCATCATTGTAGTTGCGGTCGTCGCGGCGATATGGGGCTTCAGGACGTGGAGTTATTCACGCAGTCATGAGAGCACTGACGACGCGCAGGTGGACGGACACATCGTTCCTGTGCTCGCCAAGGTTGGCGGCTACGTGACCAGCGTCGCGGCGGACGAGAATCAACACGTGAACGAGAATCAGATTCTCGTGACACTGGATGACGCGGAGTATCGCGTTCGTGTCGAGTCGGCGCAGGCCGATCTCGCGGCTGCAGAGGGCGTCGCTGGAACCAGGACGACTGAGGGTCAGGCTGAAGGCCAGGTGGCCACCGCGTCGGGGCAGCGGTCGCAGCTCGATGCGCAGGTCCTCGCCGCGCAGGCGGCCAACACGAACGCGCAGGCGAATCTGGCACGAATGAAGGATCTGGCAGCGAAGCAGATCGTGTCCAGGCAGCAACTCGATGCTGCGCAGGCAGCAGCAGCGGCGGCCCAAGCGCAGTTGCTCGCGGCGCAGCGCCAGGTCACGACCGCGGGTTCGCAGATATCCACCGCGCAGGCCGGCGTGCGGATCGCCGAAGCGCGGTCGAGTGCCGCGCAGGCAGCGCTGGACAACGCGAAGCTGCAGTTGAGCTACACGCGCATCACGGCGCCCGCGAGCGGTCTCGTTGCGCGCAAGCAGGTGGAGGTTGGCCAGCTCGTGACTGCCGGTCAGCCTGTGATGAGCATCGTGGCGGACACGGGCATGTGGGTGACGGCCAATTTCAAGGAAACGCAGCTCAACGACATCAAGGTCGGCCAGCCGGTTGAATTCGACGTGGATGCTTATGGCGGTTGCACCGCGCAAGGGAAGGTCGAGAGCCTGAGCGGCGCAACTGGCGCAAAGTTCGCACTTCTGCCGCCTGACAACGCGACCGGGAACTTCACCAAGGTCGTTCAGCGCGTGCCGATACGCATCGCTGTAACGAAGGGGTGCCCCGATCATCCCTTACGGCCGGGCCTCTCGGTAAACGTCCACGTAGCGACCCAGTAGCGCACGAGGTAGATGCACCCGATAGCGCGGTAAGTGACGGCGCTGGGCAGGCAGGCGGTCCGCCGGGGTTTAGATTTCCCGGCGGTGTCCCCACCCCCCAGCCCCTCTACTCAACGCGTGAACGAGCCGTCGCGTAATTCTTCTGACGAGCGGTTACTGACCGCCGCTGCCCAGCGGGGCGACCAGGCGGCGTTCGGAATGCTCGTACAGTTGCATGCGAAGCGCGCGTATGCGGTCGCACGGGCGATTGTGACGGTGCACGAAGATGCGGAAGATGCTGTTCAGGAAGCTTTCGTCCGCGCGTATCAGGCGCTGGACAGATTCAATCTGGAGCAGGCGTTTGGACCGTGGCTCAACCGGATCGTTGCCAACGCGGCACTGGATCTTGCAAGGCGACGGAAGGTACGTACAACTGATGAGCTGCACGAATCGCTCGCGGGAAGCTTTCGTGATCCTGGTGAAGCGGACGAGCTTCGGCGCCGGTTGGGTGAAGCACTGGCGCAATTGCCTGAACGCATGAGATCGGTGCTGGTCTTGCACGACATAGAAGGGTTCGCACACTCCGAGATAGGAAAGACGCTCGGGATACCGGAAGGAACGGCGCGATCTGACCTGCACCACGCTCGACAGCGGCTGCGGGGAATGTTGCGCGACTTGAGGAACGACTGATGACGGACAACCAGATCAGGCTCGACGAGCCGCTGCCCGACAAGGTGATCGCGACCGTGCGCGACATGTATGCTCCGCCTGACGGCGACGCGTACTGGAGTGCGCTCGAATCGCGCATAATGGCGCGCATCGGTGACTCTGCAGCAGGCCGCTGGTGGATGGTGGTCGGGAGCTGGGCGCGCGGTGGTCTCGTTGCCGCGGCGGCGATCATAGTGGCGGCTGTCGTCGGCGCGTTGCTGATTCAGGCACGCGATCAGGAGCTTCGCACCGCCTATGAGTCGGCCACTCAGCCCAGCATCACGCAACAGGTAACCGTGCCGACTGGAGCGCTGAGCGAGCGTGACGGTCCGGATACGCGTGGCGCTACCTTCCGCGACGTAATCTCCTCTCACTAGCACTTGATGCAACAGTCCAAACTGGTCGCAGGCCTGGTCATCATTGGCGCATTCATCGCTGGCGGCGCCATTGGCGTTGCTGGTGATCGCGCTTTGCGCCCGGACAACGCAAGCGGCCCGGTCGACTCCCGCACCTTCTGGAATCGCACCGCGACGGAGTGGGGACTGACCTCCGCCCAGCGAGCGGTCGTCGACTCGCTGATGGACGCACAGCGGAAGAAGATCTCCGCGATCTACAAGCCGCTCCGTCCGACGCTGGATTCGGCGGATGCGCTGGCCCACCTCGTGAGCGACAGCACCCAGGACGCGCTTCGTCGCGTCCTCGATCCCGAGCAGCAGAAAAAGCTCGACGCCCTGCGGGCCGAGATGCGGAAGCACGACGCCGCGCGCCGCGCGCGACGGATGAAGATGTAAGATGCGTGGGTAAGAGTCGTCATTCCCGCGAACGCGGGAACCCATCTGCTGCCGACCCGCTTCTCGCATTCATCGCCTCCGAAGATCGATAACATGGGCCCCGCTTTCGCGGGGGTGACGATTTCGTGCTTGCCTGCCCTCCCCCGGTCGAAAAACGTTGACGGCGGCGCGATATTACTGGATGACACAAAGTGCGCAGCGGCAGGTTCCACCGTCGATCGGCGCAAAGCCGGACCTCCATACCTTCGAGCACCACTGGCAGGACGAGGCCGACGCAGCCTACCTGTACGACATCCTGGCCGACCTCGAAAAGGATAGTCACAAAAGTGATGTCTTCCGCCGACTCTCGGCGGTCGAAAGCCGACATCTCGAGGTCTGGGCCAGACTGATCCGCGAAAACGGCGGAACTCCAAAACAATTCAGGCCCACCGCGCGAACTCGACTGCTCGCGATGCTCGGCAAGCTGCTGGGACCTGGTTTTCTGCTTCCCATGCTGCTCGCCGAAGAAGGACGCGAGGTGAAGGGCTACATGGACATGCATCGCGCAACGCCGCGCGGTGCACCGGGTGGATCGGAAGCCTTGTTGCTCGCGCGCGAATCCGCCGAGCACGCCACGGAGCTTTCAGCGATTACCGGGACCAGCGAGGAGCCGTGGCATAGGAAGGGATCTGGCGGATTCCTGCGTAACACGGTCTACGGCTTCAACGACGGGCTCACGGCGAACTTCGGGCTCGTCGCCGGCGTGCTCGGGGCGGCTGCGGCATCACCGCAGCACATGGTGATCGTTGCTGGCGTGGCCGGACTGATCGCAGACGCGTTGTCGATGGGATCGAGCGGTTATCTCGCCGCCAAGAGCGAGCAGGAAGTCTATCAGCACGAGATCGAGATGGAGCGCGACGAGATCGCGCTGATGCCCGAAGTGGAGCGCGACGAGCTCGCGCTCATGTATGAAGCCAAGGGGATGGAACGCGGTGTCGCCGAACAGCTCGCGCAGGAGATCATGCACGATCCCGAGCGGATGCTCCGCGAGCAGGTCCGGGAAGAACTCGAGATCGGTGAGCCAAACATGTCGCCGCTGCGCGAGGCGTGGCTGACCGGAGGCGCAACTGCAATTGGTGCGTTGATACCGGTACTGCCGTTCTTCTTTCTGACCGGGCGGTCGGCGGTGATAACATCGTTCGTAATCGCGATGGCGAGCCATTTCTTCGTTGGCGGATTGAGATCGATTTTCACTGGCCGCGGGTTGTTCCGGTCGGGGTTCGACATGTTCGTCGTCGGGCTCGGCGTCGCGGCCGTCGGCTACTACGCGGGAGAATGGGTGGCACATCTGCTATGATGAAGATCACACACGCAGCGCTCGCGTTACTCGTTACAGCTGCGACGGGATGCGTCCTTGTCGCCGGTAACAGCGGCAGTTTTTCGGCGTATCCGACGGACTCGCAGCGGATCGAGGCGCGTTCCGAGATTGCCAGCATGATGGACG
>DATNCZ010000449.1:0-9983 GCA_035553335.1 Gemmatimonadaceae bacterium | reverse complement strand
CGTCGCGGCATCGACGACTCGGCCGTGAAACCGCACGCTGGCCGCGACACCGAGGTGGTTGGCTTGCTCTGTGAGCGCAGCCCGATCCGGTCCGTCGCCGATCACGGACAACGTCACCGGCAGATCGGCCAGGTACTGCATGGCGTCGATCATGATGTCGGGGCCCTTTTCGGAGCTCAGGCGTCCGATCCAGCCGATGTGCATCCCTGATGCGAGGCCGAGCCGATTGCGCGCCGTGCGCGCATCGATCGGAGTCGAAGTCGTGGCGACCGCGTTCCTTATGAGGTGAATGGATTGCGGGCTCGCGCCGCCCAGTGCCACCGACGCGGCGACCTTGCTCGACACGGCCACGATTGCGGATGCACGTCGTGCGGCGCGGATCTGGAGCCATTCGTACGCGCGTGCTTTTCTGTCAGTTGCGGAAAAGCCGTGCAGGGTCGTTACGGATGGGACGCCCACGGAGCGAGCCACGCCGATGTCGAGGATATCGCTGCGATAACCGTGCGAGTGCATGACGTCGAATTGCCGCCGCGTCAACAGTGCGCGGACTCCGCGCCGCTCAGGTACCAGCGAGCGGGGAGGAGATTCGATGACGTGAACCTGCAAGCCCGCATCGCGCGCTTCCTGTACGAACGCGCTCGTGCGTGACTCGGTCACCGCTGCGATCTCGACAGTATGGCCCATCGCGGAATGGCCGATGGCAAGCGATCGCACGACAGTTTCCAGTCCGCCGGAATCTGCCGGCGCAAGGACATGCAGAATCGCAAGCGGACGATCAGCCACGTCTCGCTCCGGCTGGACCCATTGCTCTGCTGTACAGCGTCTCGTAGCTGCTCACCATCGCGTCCAGGCCGAATTGCTGAACCACGCGTTGGCGTGCGATCCTTGCATCGCGCCTCAGCTGCCCGGGATTACGAATGGCTTCCGCAAGTGCACGCGCGAGCGTCTCGGGGTCGGCCGCAGGAACGAGCCGATGCTTCAGCTCGTCGCCCAGCACCGCCGCGTTCCCTCCCACGTTGGTGACGACCGGGCACAATCCCGAACTCATCGCTTCGAGAAGCGAAACGGAAGTGCCTTCGCTGTGCGAAGACATGCTGAACAACGTGAACGAGCGCGCGATTCGTTCGATGTCGCTGCGCCACCCGAGAAAGTGCACGGAGTCCGCGATCCCCAATGCGGCCGCGGATTGTTCGAGCACCTGCCGCTCGCTACCATCGCCGACCAGAACCAGAACGGGTTTGGGCGACGTCGTCCAGCTCGCGCGCAACCGCGCGAATGCGTCGATCATCACGGCATAGCCCTTGATCGTCTCCAGCCTCCCGACGCTTCCGATCACGGGGACGTCGGGCGCGATTCCGATCTCGGCCCGAAAATCTGCATCGTCGTCACGCGGAATGTAGCGCTCGGTATCGACGCCGTTCGGGATGACACTGATGACTGACGCGTCCGGCATGAACTCGATGAGATGCTGTTTGAGCCGATCGGATACCGCAACTATTGCGTCGACGCGGCGCGCGGCGCGTCTGTCGATCATGCGATGCGTCCACGGGTCCGGATTCCCGCGCCCGTGGTCGGTGTAGATCTGATACGGTACGCGGGCCATGGAGGCGGCTAGGCTCGCCTTGTACAGGACGCCACTGTGCAGATGCGCGACATCCGGATCGATCCTCTCGAACTGGCGGGCGAGACCGCGCGGATACAGCATCGACCAGCTTGGCATCGGGTCGGCGACGTGAAGCGTCGCCAGGCCTTCGAGTCCTTCGCCGAAGTGGCCCATGTATCCAAGCGCGAGCACGTGCAGCTCGAAGCGGGTTGGATCGGTGCGTTGCACCATCTCGGCGACGAGGCGCTCCATGCCGCCGTAGTTGAGATTGTTGACGACGTGTACGACACGGATCTTGCGTTCTGGCATCAGAGGAGTTGCTGGAACCACTGGACAGATTCGCGCAGGAAGGGACGCATGTCGTCGTTGCGCCGGATCTCGCTGACGTCGCCGGGATGATGCGTAAAGAATGCCTTTACCGCCGCCCATCGTGACGGCGAGCCGCTCGGCAGCGAGAGCTGCTGATCCGATCTGCGCAGACGAGTGAGCAGATGGTCCACGTCTCCCCAGAACCAGCGCGAGCGCACGCCAGTCCGAAACTGAACGACCGGTTCGGGTTGCTGTTCCGTGGCTGCTGCAATCAGCAGGGTTGGAAAATCCACACCCGAATCTATGGCAAGCTGCAACGAGCCCCAGAAGCGACCGTTGATTTCCATGAGGTATGGCTGGCCGGTGCTCTCGTCCAACTTGTACTCGACCATCGCCACTCCCTGCCATGCAAACTCGGCGAGAAGGGCCAGAGACATACGCAGCAGCTCGGCATCGACAGCGACGCTCTCGCGATACACGCTGATACCACCCGCTGGAGGCTTCTCACGAATCCTGCGGTGAGCGAATTGCGCGACGAGCTTTCCGTTCCACACGAGTACGAAGATCCCGATGCCAGGACCTACGATTCGCTGTTGCAGCAGAAGGGGGTAGGCACGCGCGTCCATACTGTCGAGCACCGCGCGCAGTTCCGTCGCCGAGGCCGCGTGCTGCACGGACAGCTTGAGGCGGTCGTCCGATCCCGTCGAAACAGACCGCGCCGGCTTGACAACGAGCGGATAGCGAAGCGATGAGATATCGAGGGACTCCGTATCCCGCGCATCGGCAATCACGGTCTGAGCTGGCACGGCGATACCGACTCGACTCGCGGCGGCGAGTACGGCCTGCTTGTCCGAAATTCCGGTGAACGTGTCTGCGTCCGCAAAGGGGATCAACACACCATCGAAACGCCCGCGTTCCGGAAGCAGTGCAAGAAGTGCAGGCTCCGTCATCGGAATAATGGTATCGATGCCGTTGCGTGAGACGATGGTGTGAATCTCATCGGCGAACCGATGTGGATCCGCGAGCGCATCCGGGACGACGTGTTCGGTGCGAGCGAAGCGCGATGCCGCGGCGAGTGAGTTCGGCGTTGTCGCGGATACGTGCACGACGTGACCGGCGGCGCCGAGCGACCGGACCACGGCAAGTGTCGCGCGTTGTTCGCCGTCCGTCACCAGGATGGTGCGACGGTACTGATTGTTCTCGCTCACCCGTGTATGAGACCCGCGGCGCGGAGTATGAACCCGTTGGTAGACACGCCGGCCGGCACGTTGAGGCGCGGTATGGTGAAACTGTCGCTGGGTGCGGCGACGGTCCATCCCCCTTCGATCATGAATGCCGCCGTATAACCAGCGTCACGCGCCGCCTTCTGGACGCGTCCGTCCGCGAGTCCGTACGGATACGACACCATCGGAAGCGACCGTTCTCCGAAGCATTGGAGCCAGGTGCGAGTGCGCTGCAGCTCCTCGGCGAGCTCTGCATCGGGGAGCGCAACGAGGTTCGGGTGACTCCAGGTGTGAGCTGCAAAGGTGATCCTGTCATACTGCAGCGCTGCGCTTAGCTGCTCGTTCGATGCGCCGCGCGCATGCGGCGGCATCTCGTGCGCCGGAATACCCGATCGCGCGGCCATTGCGAGAACTTCCGTGTTCAGGCCGCGGCCTTCGGACAACGCACGCTCGCGAATCCGAGGGTCGAGTCCCCGTCGCGGATCTGCAAGAACGTCCCACCAGAATGACCGGCCATCGAGGAAGGACGGCGTGATGAACACCGTCGCCGGCAGGTTTCGCGCGCGCAACTCCGCGACACCGGCAGTGATTGCGCCCGAGTACGCGTCGTCGAACGTGATTGCTGCGAGAGGACGTGACTGCCGTACCGGTATGTCGGACATCGCCGCGGCGAGCGGTATCACGTCATGGGTGCGGATCAGCGCGTCGAGCTGCGCCGCAAAGGCCGATTGGCGCAGGTGCAGTGACCGATCGCCAACGACGTCCATTCCAGATGGGACGACGTTGTGATACGCCAGGACGAGCAAGTGCTCGGAGTGTGCGCGGCGGGAGAACGATGCACCACCGCCAAAGACCAGCGCAGTCTCGACGACGCGTTTGACGCCGCCGCGAATGGCGCTCAACCGGCGGGAACCCAGTGCGTACGGGGCACCCGCTGCGCGACACGTGTCTTAGTCGCCGGCGCTGCGCTGACGGGCACCATAGTTCCCCGGCGCGCCCGGCGTCGAGCACGGAACGAATCCTCCGCGACGACCATGCCGATGAGAACGTAGAAAAACGCGAAATAAGTGGCCGAAACGAAGAATCCTGCAACGCAGAAGCCGACCAGTGAGCCTGTAAGAGCCTGGGAAAATGCAGCGTCCTCGGGTGTCACGTCGGGGTCGCCCTTGGGGCCGGCCTTGATCTCCGCCAGGTGCTTGAGCGCAGTTCCGATCAGCGTAACGAACAGCATCAACCCGGTGACTCCCAGCTCCGCTCCGATCAAGACGAAAGAGTTGTGCGCGGTGGACCATTTGAGGCCACGATTCTCTGCCGCGTACTGTTTCGAGATCTCGGACAGACTCCCTTCTGCCTGCGTGAACGTGTTGGCGCCGGTACCGATCAACGGGTGGGTCAGCATATAGCCAACGCCCCGCTTCCAGATTGCCTTTCGTCCGACCGGTGACGTCATGTTGTAGTCGTCCGACGGTTTGGTGAGCGTACGCATCATCTGCCAGTATGCTGCCGATCCGAACACGGTCATGAGCAACCCCGCTGCCGCTACCGCGCCCACGCGGACTCTCACCGGGATCGAACGGAATGCGACGAGGATGAATATCGCGACGCATATGAGCGCGATGAAGCCGCCGCGCGATCCGCTCTTGATTATCAGCTCGATGAGAAGTCCGAGTGAAAATAGTGCGAACAGCCGCTTCCAGATGGCAACGCCCGGTCGCAGAAAGTAGACCGCTATCGGTATCGTCGCGACGAGCATCAAGGACAGGTCGTTCGCGTCGTAGTGCGCTCCGCCGCTTAGCCGTCCACTGGAGTCGATCCCCACGAACAGATACGTCCAGAATGAGTAGACATCCGCACCTATCAGATGTGCGAACGCGATCCAGTTCGCATCATCAGCGTCCCGAATGCTTGCCGCGACTCCAGCCATGAGGAGGAGGATTGGCATGAAAACCTTGGTGATGAACGTAAAGCTCCACCCGCGCCAGAGGCTCAAGGGGAGGCCCACGATCATGAGCGCGAGCATCAGAAATGGAATCAAGAACATTCTGGACTTGAGCCACCTGGGACTCCTCGCTCCGCGCAAGCTCATGGCAAGTACGACGGCCAGCGTCAGTTCGAGCATTATCGGGACCTGCAGCGTGCCGATGATCGGCCACAGATCCTGAAACCGCCACACTGAAATCCACAGAAACGCCGCCGTGACGTACATGAGCGCGTCGGGTCTGTAGCGGCGCCTTTTGGCGGATGCGTGCGGTTGAACGGAAGCCGTGTGTCGTTGCATGTATCTAGATATTCAAGTATCGGAGGGAGCCGCCGATCACTTTGCAGGGAAAATACGTGCCGCGCATCGGCGTTAAATTTTGCCGACGCCCCAGCCGAGGAGAAGGCCAAGTCTTGAAGCGAGAAAGAGCAGCCGTCACAGCCGTCATGATCGTGGCCGTCTTGCTGAGGGTGTACGCGGTTTTCCGCTTTCCCTTCGAGCAGGATGAACTCTACACCATTGACGAGGCGACGAACCTATTCCACACGCGGCTCCTCCCCGGAATCCAGGCCAGACCCTTCTTCTTTCTTCTCGAACACCCGTTCCTGAAGCTGGCCGCCCCCACGGAGCCCTTCGTACGTTTCCTGCCTCTCCTGTTCGGCGTGGCCGGTGTGTGGGTGACCTGGCGGCTCGCGCGGGACTTGGCCGGGCCGGTGACCGGCTTCATTGCGCTCGTTCTGGTTGCGATCTCGCCCTGGCACCTCTACGTCTCGGGGTTCGGGCGCTACTACTCGTTGCTCTATCTGCTGGCCGCGCTGGTCTACTGGCGCCTGCCCAGGGCCTATGACGCCGATCGCCCCAAAGTATATCTCGGTGTGCTCGCCCCTCTTTTCATCGGGGCGTGGACCCACCCGAGCTTCGTCTTTCCGATAATCGGAGCGGCGCTCGCCGTCTCGATCTTCCAGGCCGACGGCCACGCCCGTTTTCGGTGGCCGACGCGCACCGCATGGCTCTGGCTCTGGGGACCATTCCTCGGGTGCTCGGTCATCGTCGCTGGGATCATCCGGGCGATCCACCACGTCACAACCGTAGCGAACGGCGGAGATCGCGGGATAGCTGCGATGCTGCGGCTCGTGCCGGCGATGGTCGACTGGATGACCCTGCTCGTAGCCGCGGCGGCGGTGGCCGGGATAGTACTGATGATTCGTTCCGGGTCCGCCGAGAGGCACAGGTTCGGGTGGATGGCCGTCTTCGGCTGTGTCTGTACTCTCGTTGCTCTGGTCCTCCTGTCGTTCAGCACAGCGATCTACGCGGATTATGGCGTCTCGGCGCTGCCGCTGGTGCTCGTCGCGGCTGCTTACCCGGTCGGATGGCTGGCCGAGAACCTGGGCCCGGCCCTTGCTTCTGCAGGCTCGACGGCGGTCGCGTGGATTCTGATCATCGGCATCCTGCCATCCACCGCTTCGCACCTTTCCGACGGCACGCGGTTCGACTACAGGCCGGCGCTGAGTGAGATCAATGCCATCGCTCCGTCCATCGAGGTGCTGGCGTGGCCGGTCGCGATCCAGCGCGCATATGACCCGGCCCTCCACAGCCGCGAGATGCCGGGCACGGTGGCAGGGCTGGACTCGGCCCTGCATCAGTATCGCGATCTCTGGGCTATCGCTTCCGTCAAGCGATACGGCATGGTTGGTGACGATACTGGAGAAATGGCGCGGTGGTTCTGGCAGAACTGTCGCAAGAAGAGCGAGTATCAGCGCCCGCGTCTCGATTATCGTATTTACCGCGTCGACCTGTGGCGCTGCACCATCGGAGAATGAGCACCCCGTCCCAGCACGAGCAGAATCCGACCTACTCCTTCGTAATTCCGGTCTACAACGAAGAAGAAGTCCTGCCAGAGCTCCATCGGCGAATGGTTGCCGTGATGGACACGCTCGACGGTCCGTGCGAGGCCGTCCTGGTGGACGACGGCAGCCGCGATAACAGCTATCCGCTGATGCTGGAGCTCAACGCTCTGGATCCGCGTTTCAAGGCCGTTCACTTCTCGAGAAATTTCGGGAAGGAAGTCGCAGTGAGCGCCGGTCTCGACCTCGCGACGGGCGAGGCAGTAGTGCTCCTGGATGCCGATCTGCAGGACCCGCCGGAGCTGGTGGTGGAGATGGCTGCCCGCTGGCGCGAAGGCTACGACATGGTCTACGCGAAGCGAGACAGGCGCATCAACGAGACCTGGTTCAAGAGGCAGTCATCGAGACTGTTCTACCGGACGCTCCGCCGCATCAGCGACGTCGACGTTCCGCTCGACGTCGGTGATTTCCGGCTGGTGGACCGGCGTGCGCTGGATGCTTTCAGGTCGATGCGCGAGCGGAATCGCTACGTCCGCGGGATGTTCGGATGGATAGGGTTCAAACAGATAGGCGTTTCGTACGTACGGCCCGGACGCTTTGCCGGGACGACCAAATGGCCACTCTCCAAGCTCGTGCGACTGGCCTTCGACGGGATCATCAGCTTCTCGACGGCGCCGCTCAGGATGGTGCTCCAGATCGGCTTCCTCGTCTCGATCTTTTCCTTTGTGGCCGGAATCGGCGCGATCGTCATCAAGCTGTCCGGCATGTACGCGATCTCCGGCTGGGCGTCGATCACGGTGCTGATGTCGTTCATCGGCGGAGTACAGCTCACCGTTCTTGGCGTGGTGGGCGAGTACGTCGGCCGGATCTACGATGAGGTGAAGCAGCGCCCGTTATATCTGGTAAGGGAGCTGAAGGGATTCGGGGCGCTCGACAACGCCCCGAATCATCTGTTTACTCAGCTCGCGCACCGCCGGTCAGCGGAATTAGAGGCGTCGACGACGGCGCCGACGGTGGGGCGACCTTTCTGACCGTGCTTACTTTCGGGCCGGCAAAGCCAGCTCTGCTCAGCAGGCACAGAGTGATGATGGTGAAGACGTTCTTTGTGATCGCGGTCGTGCTGGCTACAGCGGTCGTATGTTGGAACTTGGGTGTAATAATTGTTCGGACCTGAAAGTAATCCAGGATGAAGAGCACCGAGAGCGCTCCCACCGCAAGTGCCAGAACTGCGCAGATTGCGCCGATCACTCTCTTGACTCGTCTACTATCAGTGTACGTCGCAACCGCAATCATGAGCATCAGTCCGAGCAGCGGTACCAGCAGGATGTTGCTCAGTTGCCCCACTGCCCCGAAGCGCCAGCGCTCGTCGCCGAGCCGAAGTGGCAGGAGCTGTGCGGTAAGGTCGGACAGGGGGATGATGACCAGAAGGGCGGCCAGAAGATACCCCGCGCGGGCCAGCGGCTTGTTTGTTTCCATGCGGAAAGAGAGGTTGGAGTGCCAGCGAACATACAACGTGCATATGGATTCTACAACGAATAATATCGGCGGTTCTGTACGGATGAGTCAGTTGTGACTATCGCCCTGACCATTCCAGCAATCCGGACGAGGATCAAGGGTGCACCCCTCGGCTGGGTGACTTCGGGATTGTTCCTTGCCTGTTTTGCCCCTGTCATCTACGGTCTCATCGTCGCGTGGCTCACGATTCCAGACGCCGCGCACGGTATTCTGATCGCGCCTGTCGCCGTCTGGCTGGCATGGAAGTCTGGCGTCATCGCGGACTCCCAGCCGGCGCGATGGGCCGGCGCGATCATCATCCTGTTCGCCGTGGTCGCCAGCCTTTTCGGGCGCGTTGCCGGCGTCGAGACGATTCCACGCGCTGCACTGTTCATGGCGCTCGTCGGATTGACCCTCTGGTTCGTCGGCTGGCGCCAGGTCATGGCCTGGTGGCTTCCGTTCCTTCTCTTCGCACTGACCATTCCGCTGCCGGAATCGATCATCGCGTCGATGACGCTGCCACTCCAGGAAATCGCAGCAAAAATGGGCGCGGCGATGCTGTCGTGGCGGCACATCCCTGTGCTGCTCTCCGGCAACGTCATCCGCCTTCCAGGTCACACGTTGTTCGTGAGCGAGGCGTGCAGCGGATTGCGCTCGCTCACTGCGCTCCTCAGCATGGCAATTCTGGTCGGCGCGCTGTTCCTGAAATACCCGCTGAGCAGAATCCTCATGGTAGCGCTTGCCGTCGGGCTCGCGATCTTCGTCAACGGAATCAGAATCTTCATGACGGGATTCCTCGTTTTCTTCGTGGATCCCAAGCTCGGCGAGGGATTCATGCATCTCACGGAAGGATATCTGCTGTTCCTGATCTCACTATCGATTCTGGCGCTGCTGACGTGGATGTTTCTGCGCGTCGAAAGTCGTTTTGGAGGCAAGGCAAATGCTTGACATGGTTGCGAAATTCCTTCCCGCCAGCGCGCTTGCGGCCGGAACAGCTGTGACGCTGCTCGTCGGCACGCCCCAGCCGACGCCTCTTCGGAAACCGCTCGCTGCGGCGCTACCAGCGTCGTTCATGGGCGCACCGTACAGCGACGTTGCGATCGGTGCGGACGAGGTGAGCAAATCGGGCGTGTCGGACTACGTGAATCGCGTCTACATGCTCAACGCAAGCGAAGGGATCAATCTCTACGTGGGCTATCATGCAACGCAGCAGGGCGACAAGCGAATGCACTCGCCATCGCTGTGTCTTCCGGGGTCTGGCTGGACGCCGGTCGGCGAGCAGATAGCGACCATACCGATCGGTGGAAAGCTGGTCAACGTAAACCGCTTCATCCTCGCGAACGGCCCGAATCGAATCCTGGTGTACTACTGGTTTCAGGGTCGCGGAAGAATTACCGCGGGGGAGGCAGATCTGAAGCTGCGCGCGATGTGGGATGCCCTCATGACGCATCGCGACGAGGAAGCTCTGGTGCGCATCATCGTTCCACTCGTGAAGGGCGATACTGCTGCGGTTGCGAACACGGGGCTTTCGC
>DATNCZ010000448.1:0-8410 GCA_035553335.1 Gemmatimonadaceae bacterium | reverse complement strand
TCCCGGATAGGGACGCTCACGTCGTAGATTTTCGTCATACCCCCGTGCTAGCAACTGTCGTTCCGCGAATGGTCGTGCCGAGACTTGAGAACATGCGCTTATCGATGCCACAAATCGCCGTCGCCGCCTGCCTTATTGCCGGAATTCTCCCCGGTACCGCACAGGCGCAGCGCCGCGATCTCCGCGAAGAGCCCAGGCCGACGATTTCCAGGTCACCCAACGGAATATGGCTCCTCGATCTGCCACCCGCGATGGAGGACGCGCTCGACCGCTACAATCGCGACTTCGAGCCCTGGACGCAGCAGGATTACCGGGGGCTTCCGGACTACGAGCCCTCGCCGCGCCAGGTACCCTGGGCGGTGATCGGCGATTTCAACGGCGACGGGCGGGCCGATCTCGCGGTAGCGGGGCGGACCGATCGGGACGTCGTCGTGGTCTTCGTTCTGTCGTCCGGTCGAAGCAAGTATCGCGCATTCGATGCCGATCGGGAGCCGTACGACCCGGACGACCCGTTATCGATCAGGCTGCCCCAGCTGGCGTATATGTACCCTGGCCGGTACGTGGTCGCCGACCCGCGGCTCAACTACCCCCGGCAACTGGTGGTGGATCAGCCCGCGGTGCAGGTCACGGGTGGCCGGCGCCAGGGGGCCGTGATCTACGTGGTCGAGAACAACGCTGTTGTGCCGTACTATCTCTCGGACCGAACCGCTGCCCCGGCACCAGTCGGCGGACGTCCGGGCGGGCGCCCGCAGCCGCCGCGCTCGATCCGGCCTACGAAGGGAAGCTCGGAGAGCCCGTAGCGCTCAGGATGAACCGCGGAATATCGGCGGTGAACGTCTCGCCGCCGTCATCCCCCGTCGCCCGCACGAAGAAGTACTGACCTTCCATGTACCCCTCGCCGCTCTTCAGTACGCAAAAGCTTTGATACTCGTGTACGCGACCGGGCGGGATCACGGGCTGCTCTCCCACCACGCCGTCGCCGACGACCTCGGTGTCCTCACCGATCTCGTCGTGAATGAGCCAGCGGCGTGACAGGAGCTGCGCCGGCCGGTCGCCCACGTTTTCCACACGCACGAAATAAGCAAAGACGTAATGCTGCGCCGCCGGATCCGACTGGTCCCGCAGGTAGACGGGTCGAACTGTTATGCGAATGCCACTGGACATCCGGTAGAAGAACGGGGTGGTCACGCTGGCATTTCCCGCAGTGGATCGAGTGAAAAAGAGGGGCGGAAGCGAGCGCTCCGCTTCCGCCCCGACAAGATAAGTCGAACTACGGGCCGGTTACCAGATAGCGACGGATTCCGATGCGGGGCGCGCCATCGGTGTGCCGGTCTTGCAGCCCCACGCTTCGGCGAACGCGGGCATGTTGGAGAGCGGTGCATTGACGCGCCAGATCGCGGGGCTGTGCGGATCCGTTGCTATGCGGAGACGCGCCTCCTCCGGCCTGGTGTTGGAGCGCCAGATCTGCGCCCACGCGAGAAAGAACCGCTGCTCCGGCGTGAATCCGTCGATCTTTGTGCGTGGCTTGTTGCCGAGCGCCTTTTCCATCGCCGCATAGGCGATCGTGAGTCCGCCAAGGTCGCCAATGTTCTCACCGTTGGTGAGCTTGCCGTTCACGTGCACAGAGTCGAGGATGGTGTACGTGTCGAACTGGTCGGCGTACGCTGCTGTCTTCGCCTTGAAGTTCGCGAGATCGGCCTTGGTGAACCATGTCTTGAGATTTCCCTGGGCGTCGAACTGCGCGCCTTGATCGTCGAAGCCGTGGCTCATCTCATGCCCGATCACGGCACCCATGCCACCGTAATTGACGGCATCGTCGGCGTTGGGATCGAAGAACGGCGGCTGCATGATGCCGGCTGGAAATACGATCTCGTTCATCAACGGGTTGTAGTACGCGTTGACCGTCGGCGGCGTCATTCCCCAGCGCGTGCGATCGACCGGCTTGTTGATCCGCGCAATGTCATCCGCGTTGTTGAACGCGGCAACGGCCATGCTGTTGTCGAAGTACGACGCACCGGGCTTGATGGTGAGCGCCGAATAATCCTTCCACTTGTCAGGGTATCCGATCTTCTGCGCAAACGCGTCGAGCTTCGCGTACGCCATCTTGCGCGTGGAGTCGCTCATCCAGGTGCGAGTTGCTAGTCGCTCGCGGAACGCTGCCTTGATGTTGTTCACCATGGCGGTGGCGCGCGCCTTCGCTTCCGGAGTGAAGTACCGCTTCACGTATGCCTTGCCGAGTGCCTCGCCGAGCGCGCGATCGGTGGCGGAGATGCAGCGCTTGTAACGCGGCAGCTGCTCCTTGGCGCCAGTCAGATGCTGGTTGAAGGCAAAGGCCTCATTGACGAACGGAGAGCTCAGCGTGTTGGCGGAGCGGTTCACCAGGTTCCAGGTGAAGTAGGTCTTCCACTCGCTTACCGGCACGGTCCTCAGCAGCGAATCGACCGTCGTGACGAACTTCGGATTGGATACGTTGATCGCAGTTACGTTGTGCGCCTTCTCCGCCGCGAAGAACGCATTCCAGTCGAAGTCCGGCGTCATCGCCTGCAACTGCGCCGGTGTCTTTCGATTGTAGGTGAGCTCGGGATTGCGTGACTCGACGCGTGTCAAGTGCGAGGCAGCGATGGACGTTTCCAGAGCGAGTATGCTCTTCGCATCGTCGGCAGCCTTCTCCGGCGATTCACCGACCAGGATCAGATCGTTCGCGACGTGCTTGACGTAGGCATCACGCAGCGCGACGGTGTGCGCGTCGGTCTTGAAGTAGTAGTCGCGATCCGGCAGGCCGATACCACCCTGCCCGATGCCTCCGATCACTTCGCTGCTGTTCTTCGCATCCTGGGTCGATCCAAATCGGAACAGAACGCCGCGCCCTGCGGCGGCCTCGGTGATGATGTACTGCCTGACGTCAGCCGGAGTATGCAGCGCAGCGATTTTCGCCAGCGAAGCCTTGATCGGCGTGTAGCCAGCTTTCTCGATCCCGGCCGAGTCCATGCACGCCGCGTAGAAATTGCCAACCTTGCGAACGTCGACGTCGGGCGAGGTCGCACGTTGTCTGACCGCGTCGTCCAGCACCCGGCGGACGTTTTCATTGTTGTTGTCGGCGAGTTCGTTGAACGCGCCCCACTGCGAATACGCAGCAGGAATCGGATTCGCCTTCATCCATCCGCCGTTGGCGAACTGGTAGAAGTTCGTGCACGGCGCGCAGGTTGTATCGAGGTTGACCGGATCGAGTGGCCTGGTCTGCCTGTGGGTCTCCTGAGCGCCGGCAGTGCTGGCGACGAGGACGGCGATCAAGCCAATGCAAATGCGTCGCATAGCTGGCATGCTCGGTGTTGGTGGTGTGCGAACGCGCTACCGCTTGGCGGCGCGCTTTGACGTCTTCTTCCCCGTCTTCTTCCGCCGGGGTGCGGGTTTGGCCTTCAGAATGCTGCCCCTGCAGTTGGGAGCGCCGCAGAGACACTTGTAGAACTTCTCCATCTCCTCGTCGTTTTCGCCGGTGCGCTCGTACTGGTAGTCGTACGCCAGTTCCTCACCAGGCTGAATCGTACGCACCGCCTCGATGAAGATGCGACCATCTTCAATAACCGCCTCGCAGTTGGGGTCGCACGAGTGGTTGATGTAGATCGATTCGTTCCCATTCACTGCGCCGTCCACGACCTTCCTGGACGTGAGTGTGAACAGAAACGTATGATGACGCTTCATGCCCGTCTCGTCGTAGCGACTGTCCGCTTCGTCGTTCGAGATGCGCTCACCGGCGTATTCTATTATGCGCTGGCCCTTGCGAATCCGGGTACGGGCGAATGCGCCCTTGCCCTGGATTCCCGACTGCCGTACGTCGAAGTAGCGGGAATGCATGTTGGCAATCTTTGCCGTCGGGACGCGCACCGCTTGTGCGGCGGCCTTGCGCGCCACCGGCTTCTTCTTGCGTGCTGGCATCAGCTTTCTTCCGCCACGATCATCGCTCGGCATTCGCCGAAACCGATCCGGACGCATCCTTCGCGCTCGCAGTATCCCCGCATTATCACTTCGTCTCCATCTTCGAGAAATTGTCGTTGCTCACCGGTCGGCAGAGCAAGTGGCTCCGCGCCGCGGCGCGTGATTTCGAGCAGGCATCCGCGCTCGTCCTTCCCCTGACCCGACACCGTACCGCTCGCGATGAGATCGCCGGGCCGGAGGTCGCAGCCGTTACTGGTGTGGTGCGCGACCATCTGCGCCATGGTCCAGTACATGTCCTTGAATGTACCATGGCTCAGCCGCACCGGCGCGATGTCGGCATCGCGCATCTGCTGACTGGACAGATAAACTTCGAGCTGAATGTCGTACCCGCCCTCGGCCTGATCGGTTTCGTCGTTCAGATAATCCAACGGTGCGGGATCGCCAGCTGGCCGTGCGAACGCAGGTACCCTGAACGGCTCCAGCGCCTCGCGCGTTACGATGAATGGTGAGATGTTGGTCGCGAAGCTCTTGGAAAGGAAGGGACCGAGAGGCTGATACTCCCACGACTGGATATCGCGTGCGGACCAGTCATTCACCAGGCAGAATCCGAACAACGTTTCGGATGCGTCGGAGATCGGAATCCGGTCGCCAAGCGCGTTCCCGCGAGCGATGAATGCGCCTACCTCAAGCTCGTAGTCCAGCTGGCTGGACGGACCGAATGTCGGCACGGTCTCGTTGGCGGCCTTGGTCTGTCCGTGCGGACGGATCACGGTTTCCTTGAGCGAAACCGAGGATGCGCGGCCGTGGTAGCCGATCGGTACCCACTTGTAGTTGGGCAGCAACGGGTTGTCCGGTCGGAACATGCTTCCCACGTTCGTGGCGTGGTAGATCGACGCGTAGAAGTCGGTGTAGTTGCCGATCCGTACCGGCATGTAGATGATCGCGCCGTCCATCGGATAGAGCAAATTCCGGGGGAGGCGTATCCCGCGATGCGTGTGGCCGTTGCCGCTCAGCAACGCACTGACTTCCGCACGCAGCGCCGAGAGGTGTTCGTCGTCGACAGTCATCAACTCGTTGAGCGTGGATTGCGCCGCGACGTAGACGGCATCCGCGGCGCGTCCGGTGAACAGACTCTCGTCGGCGCAGACTGCGAGATCGAGTATCTGGTCACCGATCGCTATGCCGCCGCGCGGAACCGCTTCCGGATCGAACTCGCTGAATACGCAGAACGGAAGATTCTGAATCGGGAAATCGCAGCCCGGCACGTTGGCGGACTCGACCCAGCATGGCAGCGACGGATCGTGCGTGAGATTTGTTGGCATTCAGGAAATTGAGAGGGCTGCGAGATCGTCCACCGGCTCGCGGAAGGAGCAGGAACCGAACGAGATAATGAACTTCTCACGCGCGTCGCGGACCATCGCGACGGGGACGGAGTGGTTGCGGAACGCGACTGCATCATCGGAGAAGTGAAAATCGTGCGGTGATTGCGACAGCAGCGCCGACAGAACAACGCTTTCATCTGCTCCGTTCCAGGCGAGTACCGCCGCGGTGAACATGTTGAGATAGCCGAACATCGTGCCGCGCGGCGCATCAGCGGCGTAGGTCAGCGCATACTCCGAGCGCACGGGATGGTGCAGCCCCGCGGTGAGCTTGAACGCGACGCGCGCATCGCGACAACGGATCATGAAGCGTGCAACGTCTTTGGCGTCTGGGAACGCAGCTTCGGTAACTCCGCCGGTGCGAGCCTTCGCAAAGCCGCCGTCTCGTCTGATCGCGTCCACCAACTGGCGAGGATCATTGGCAATCGGGATCTCGAAATACGGCGCGAATTGTCGTGGCATGATGCTGCATGCGGCCGCGATCTCCGGCGTTGTGGACACCTTGATCTCGAGTGCGTCGATCACTGCATGTCCGATCTCCGATTCGTTCCAGTGACGGCAGTTGAACTTGAGCGCGAGATCGATGTCGGCGGTGAGATCGGGACCTGGAAGCGCGCTCAGACGCCACGGCTCACTCGCGGAACCGCGCGGCAAAAGCGCGGATGCAGCGTCGTCGAATTCACGCAACCGCACGACAGGCACGACGAACCGGCCGAGCATCCTTCTGGCGGGGTCGCCGAGGTAGCGGGCATACGATTGAGTCGCCGCGGCCATGTCGAGCGCCGCGGGCGGAAACAGGCCGGCGTAATCCACCACACCTGCGAGCAGAACTTCAAGGGCTTGCTTCATTCGCTGAGGGCGAAATCTATCGGATGGGACGGTCCCGGTCACGCCGGACGGGGATCGATACCATAGTGAAAGAGGCCTGAACGCGTTGACAGGATGCCGCACCTGACTAGATTAGAAACTCTGACGCGGGGTGGAGCAGCCTGGTAGCTCGTCGGGCTCATAACCCGAAGGTCGCGGGTTCAAATCCCGCCCCCGCCATACCTGGTGTAACGACGGCCGGCCCCTCGGGCCGGCCGTCGTTACGTTGTATGGAGAAATAAGGAGTTGTACGGCAGGGTAGCTCAGCTGGTGAGAGCGCACGACTCATAATCGTGAGGTCGCGGGTTCGATCCCCGCCCCTGCTACTGATCACGAACGATGATCCCGGCGGCGCCTTAGCGCTGCCGGGATCATTGCGTTCTGCTACTTTGCGGCGCTCGAATCCTGGATGAACCGGTACAGAATCTCATCCCCCCGAACCATCCCGAACTCCTCCCGCGCAATCCGTTCCTGAGTCGCTGGATCCGTGCGCACCATCTTTTCCGCCTGCGTCAGTGAATCCACAGCATGCTGCAACGAGTCGCCGCGCGCGGTGAGTTCCGAGATGCGACGATGCTGCCGCACGATGTCGAGCGTGCTGTACTCCCCCGCCTGCAGAGCGAACACGAGCGCCCCCAGTATCAGCGCGCCCCAGATCAGCCGTCCTCGCATCAGTCGTAGCGCTTACAGTCCGTACAGCGCGCCGCCAGGAAATTCGGCGAGATCACCCAGCTCTTCTTCTATGCGGAGCAGCTGGTTGTACTTCGCGATGCGATCCGTGCGACTGGCGGAGCCGGTCTTGATCTGACCAGCGTTGGTCGCGACTGCGAGATCGGCAATGAACGTATCCTCGGTCTCGCCCGAGCGGTGCGAGATGATGCTCTGATATCCGTTCGCGCGCGCAAGTTCGATCGCTTCGAGCGTTTCGGTCAGAGTCCCGATCTGGTTGACCTTGACCAGGATCGCGTTCGCAACATCCTCGTTGATTCCGCGTGCGAGGTACTCGCTGTTGGTGACGAAGATGTCGTCGCCCACCAGTTGCACGCGATCGCCGAGCGCGGCAGTGAGCTGTGCCCAACCGTCCCAGTCGTTCTCTGCGAGCCCGTCCTCGATCGACACGATCGGGAACTTGTCGAGCCAGCTTGTATACAGCTCGATCATACCGGCCGCATCGCGACTTCCGCCGCCGCTCTTCTTGAATGTGTACTTGCCGCTCTTGTAAAGCTCCGACGCCGCGACATCGATCGCGAATGCAACGTCCTTTCCAGCACGGTAGCCAGCGGCCTCGACCGCTTCGACCAGCGCATTGAGCGCTTCTTCATCATTCGGAAGATCGGGCGCAAAACCGCCTTCGTCGCCAACCGCAGTGGAAAGTCCGCGCTTGTTCAGAACTTTCTTGAGCGCGTGAAACACTTCGGTGCCCATTCTGAGCGCGTTGGCAAAGTCCTTCGCGCCGACCGGAACTATCATGAACTCCTGCACGTCGACCGTGTTCGATGCGTGCGCGCCGCCGTTCAGAACGTTCATCATCGGCACCGGCATCACGCGCGCCATGGGACCGCCGACGTAGCGATACAGCGGAAGATCCAACTCTGCCGCGGCAGCGCGAGCGGCCGCGAGCGACACGGCGAGAATGGAGTTCGCACCGAGTCGGCCCTTGTTCTCCGTTCCGTCGAGCGCGATCATCGTGCGATCGAGCGCCATCTGCTCCACAGCATCGAGGCCGAGCACTTCCGGCTGAATCTCATCCTCGATCGCGGCTATCGCCTTCTCGACGCCCTTCCCATTGTATCGCTCGGAGTCGCCGTCGCGCAGTTCGAGTGCCTCGTGCTCCCCGGTCGATGCACCGCTCGGGACAGCCGCACGCCCCGTCACACCGCTCTCCAGTGTCACATCGGCTTCGACGGTGGGATTGCCGCGGCTATCCAGGATCTGGCGTGCGTTGATCTCGATGATTGCTGACATGGCTTCGTTATTTTCGGTTGAGGTAAAGATTGTCCATCACTGTCTGCATGCGATCGCTCACATCGTGCGCCAGCGTATCCCGGTCGTCGTACGTGAGACCAGCGGTTGGCACCTGCTCCAGTAGATAGACGTCGATCGGGCCCGGATGCATCACCAGCTTACCCTTGGGTAGAATGCCGATATTTCCGTAGATGACCACCGGCACTATGGGCGCTCCGGCCTTGATGGCAAGCACGAACGGTCCCTTCTTGAAGCGCCTGATCGAA
>DATNCZ010000447.1:0-4976 GCA_035553335.1 Gemmatimonadaceae bacterium | reverse complement strand
GGATATATCCGCGCCTGGCCACGTTACGCGCAATCGGATTTGGATGTCCGCCGGATATATCCGCGCCTGGCCCCGTTACGTGCGATCGGATTCGGATATCCTCTACAGATAACTCAGCCACCAATCCGTACGTCGCTGCTTGACCGCCGCATACCAGCGACACACCGGATACAGCGCCACGACGACGATCGCCCAGATCAGATATACCACAGGCAGACTGTAATCCCACCCGGGCGGCGGTGTTATCGGAAACCGATCCAGCGTGGGCGACTCGAACATCCAGTGCACTTGCCCGTAACGCACGTAACACACCGCTGTCGCAAGTGCATGTATCAACGGAATGTGCAGCACGTAGTAGAACATCGGCACCTTGCCGACCGTGAGCGCAGGCCGCATCCACCCTGGCGTGCGGCCATCCACCGCCCAGAGAAGCAACATCGCAGGCCCCAGCGTCATGAGCAGGAACAGCAGTGACGGCGGATACTTGGTCGTATTGAGAAACGACAGCACTGTGAATCCGACGGAATGCTGCGTTGACCAGCGTTGTGGATCGCCGTAGATGTTCACGTAACGCAGCACCACAAAAGCGGCGGTGAGAAATGCGCCAAGCCGAAGCAGCAGATCCCTGCGACGGACCGACTCCCACCTGTACAGCTCCCCCAGACCGTAGCCGACCGCCGTGACTCCGATCCACGGAATGAGCGGATACGCCTCGAAGATCGTGAACCTCGGCGTCGAGACGAGTACGCCGGGCGAGTGCAGAATCAGCCAGACCGGTGCCAGCGCTCCGAACGATGCCGCACTGACGGAATCGAACAGATTATGCGCGACGATGAGCACCACGCCGAATGACACGACTGCCTTTGTCGGAAGGTGTACCAACGCCGCCAGCGCGATCATCGACCAGCCCAGCGCCCACAGGACGAATAGTATCGTGAGCCGGTAGTCGAAGTTGAACTGCCAGCCCAGACAACGAGTCGCGACTACCTCGAGAAAGATGAGCCAGAGGCCGCGCGTCCACAGAAAGCGCGACAGCTCGTGCTTCGATTTCCGGCGCAGCGAAAGGAATGCACCGGTCCCTGTGAGCAGAAAGAACACCGGCGCGCAGAAGTAAGTGATCCAACGCGTCAGAAACAACGCGGCGGACGCGTGGGTCAGATCTGTGGGACTGATCGTGGGCGAGGTGAAGTACTCCCGCGTGTGATCCAGAGCCATGACGATCATTATCAGGCCGCGCACCACATCCACCGACTGGATGCGCACCCGTGCAGGCCGCGCGGTCGCCGCCTCACCGGGCATGCCAATTGCGCGAGCAGTCGGTGTCACTTCATAATTCGGGATGGACATGACGATGTCTGCAAAGGTTGATGTCGAAAAGTTCGTCCAATCGCGCACTCGTACGGGTGTCCTCACCGTGGATCGCAAATGAGTATCAGCCCACTGGCCGGCAAGCCGGCACCGCAGTCCATTCTAGTGAACGTACCGCGGCTCATGACTGCGTATTACTCGCTGGTACCCGATCCGAAAGTCGCGGCGCAACGCGTGTCGTTCGGGACGTCCGGTCATCGAGGCGCCGCGTTCGATTACGCCTTCAACCAGGATCACATCGTCGCCATAACGCAGGCGATCTGCGAATACAGAAAACAGCATGGGATCGACGGTCCCCTGTTTCTCGGCATCGATACACACGCGCTGTCCGCATCTGCGTTCGCGTCTGCTCTCGAAGTTCTCGCGGGGAATGACGTGAACGTGATGATCGACGACCGCGACGGTTACACCCCGACTCCGGTTGTCTCGCACGCGATCCTCAGCTACAATCGCGGGCGTACCAGCGGATTGGCTGACGGCATAGTCGTGACTCCGTCGCACAATCCGCCCGACGACGGTGGCTTCAAGTACAATCCCACCAACGGCGGTCCCGCCGATACCGACGTCACGGGCTGGATCCAGAATCGCGCCAACCAGTTGCTCGGTGATGGCCTCAGTGGCGTTGTACGCATCCCCTTTGATCGCGCCACTCGTGCCGCGACGACGCACAAGCACGATTACATGGACGCCTACATCGGCGACCTCGGCGCAGTAATCGACTTCGACGCGATTCGGTCCGCCAAGCTTCACCTCGGCGTCGATCCACTCGGCGGCGCCGGCGTCTTTTACTGGGGAATGATCGCCGAGCGGTACAGGATCGACCTTACCGTCGTGAGCGAAGATGTCGATCCGACGTTCAGGTTCATGACAGTCGACTGGGACGGCAAGATCCGTATGGATTGTTCTTCGCCGTACGCGATGCAACGGTTGATCGGACTCAAGGACAGCTACGACGTCGCGTGGGCATGCGACACCGACCATGATCGGCATGGCATCGTCGCGAAGAGCGTCGGCCTGCTGAATCCGAATAACTATCTCGCGGTCGCGATATCGTACCTCTTCGATCATCGCCCCGACTGGTCGCCTTCTGCAGGCGTTGGCAAGACTGTTGTGAGCAGCAGCATGATCGATCGCGTCACGTCGCGACTCGGCCGCCCGCTCAGGGAAACGCCGGTCGGCTTCAAGTGGTTCGTGGATGGACTCATGAATGGAACGATCGGATTCGCGGGCGAGGAGAGTGCCGGCGCGTCGTTCCTGCGGCGTGATGGCACGATATGGACGACTGACAAGGATGGAATCATCGCCGGACTGCTCGCCGCTGAGATGACTGCCGTCACAGGCAAGGACCCCGGGCGGCTGTATCAGGATCTCACTCATGAATTTGGTGATCCCGTATACGAGCGCATCGATTCACCCGCGACCCCGGAACAGAAGCAGATACTGTCGAAGCTCGCTCCGAGCGACGTGACTGTTACTGAACTGGCGGGCGAGAAGATCACCAGCGTCATCACGACAGCACCCGGAAGCAATGATCCGATCGGCGGCATCAAAGTTAGTACGGCCAGCAGCTGGTTCGCTATCCGTCCATCGGGTACCGAAGACGTCTACAAGTTGTATGCAGAAAGTTTCAAGGGGAGGGATCACCTGCGAGTCGTGCAGTCGGAGGCGCAGGCGATAATTCAGACAGCGTTGAATACGGGCAAATAAAAATGCTATCCACGCGCCGAATTGGTGGTCCTTCCCGACTACGCCAAACCACGCGCCGAATTGGTGGTCCCGCGTAGGGCGCGGATTCTTCCGCGCCTGGCCCCGTCACGCGCAATCGAATTCGGATCAACGCAGATTATATCCGCGCCTGCCCCCGTTACGCGCAATCGAATTCGGATGAACGCCGATTATATCCACGCCCGCCCCCGTTACGCGCAATCGAATTCGGATATCCGCCGAATCCATCCCCGCCTGCCCCCATCACGCGTAATCGAATCCAGATGTCCCCAATGCCACCAACATCCCCATCTCGAACACTCGTTCGAACACCCACCTACACCCTCCGCCCCACGATAGCCGGACCCACCGGCGCCGCTGCGTGAAACCGGGCCGCAGACGGCGATTCCAGTGCCTTCTTCACCGCGTCGTACCCGGCACCGATCAGCTCGCGCGTAGCACTGAACGTGAACGATGGCCAGTCATACACCGCGGGCCGGACATGAAGCGTCGGAACGTGGTCGCGCTCGGCCTGAATCGCAGCGCGCTGTGGCTCGGCGAGAATCTGAACTACGCGACTGTGAATTCCCACCAATCCTTGTCGCTCCCACGTCGTGTCTTCCGCATTGATCAGCTCACTAACGTCGCTCGCGATGACCCTGCGCGCGCCCCATCGGATTGCTTCGACCAGTCCGACCATCGTCTTCAATCCGCCGTCCACGAGCAGGTCGCCATCAGCGAGCGTGAGCGGTGGAAAGACGAGTGGCAGCGCGCCCGACGCGTACACCGCATCGACGAGACTCAGCGTCGACTCCGCGCCATGTCCGAACCAGCGCTCGTCGCCGTTGCGCAGCGACATCGCATTGACGCGGATGGGACGTACCAGTGACGCGAACGTCGCCGGCGCGATTATTCGCTGAATCAGATCGCGATAGTGTTCGCCATCATAGATGGATACCTGCGCGAGCCCGGCGATCATGTACGCCTTGATGTTGCGCTTCAGTACCGCCTGCTCCGTCACGCCAAGCGCGTCTTCTTCCAGCTCTTCGATCGAGGCGCCCATGGCCCAGCGCGCGCCGATCAGCGCGCCGATGCTGGTTCCGACAATCGCGTCGACCTGGACTCGCGCTTCGATCAACGCACGAATGACTCCGATGTGTGCCATTCCGCGCATCGCACCGCCGCCAAGTACCAGGACGGTGTGCGGGGTGTGGCGGAGGCCATCGGGTCTGGCACTCTCCGGAAACGGCTCGGCGATTGGGAAACGCGGCATCTGAGTTGTCTAATTAAGTGGCGGAAATGCCGAGCGTAAGTCCCTCTCAAGTGCCGGAATCTGTGTCCTTTCGTATCTTTTACGGATGCGCAGGCATTCTGTTGTGAACACCGCCCATCGTGGCGCAACGTTGACGGACTGGATGCGCCGATAAGTTGCCTCGAAAGATGCCACGCGCTTATCCAGGTCATATTCAGAAAGCATTCGACGAGATCCGGTTCGGACCTCTTAGAACGCTCAACCTCCGGGAGTCGCTTCCGACTGCCGAAGAGGCGCGCGCGCGTGCCGACAGCTGGATCCGCACCAAGCAGGTCGAGCGCGCCGGCGAGCTGCTCATCATCACCGGCCGCGGCAATGGAAGCGAGGGCGGAATAGCAGTTGTACGACAGACCATCCTAGCGCTATTCCCATCCCTGCGGCGGCGCAACATCATAACGAAGTGGGAGGAGCACACCGAGGGCTCCTTCGTAGTGACGCTGGCACCGATGACGGCGATGTTCGAAGCTCCCAATCGCCGGCGCGAGCCCGCGGTATCGCTTCCGATCCCGGATTCCCTGTCGGCCCTTTCCCCCGAAACGCTCAAGCTGCTCTGGGAGCTCGCCGTATCATCGCTCTTCATGCTCGGCGTTCA
>DATNCZ010000446.1:0-2032 GCA_035553335.1 Gemmatimonadaceae bacterium | reverse complement strand
GGTCGACGCCAAGATCACAAGCCTCGGCCGCGATCGCCTGTTGTTTCGCACGGAGCGTGCAACACACATTAAGTGGGAGCGCGGCAACGGCGCGCTCGTCGACATCACCGGCGCGCGATCCGCGCTCCCGATGTTCAAGGGCGCAGGGAAGGCCGACGTCGACCTCGGCGCCGGCAGCGTTCCGATTCCATACTACCCCGGCCGCGAAACTCTCTGGATCGGATCCGAAGTTGCGAAGGCCGACGCCGATGCGCAGGCGTTGATCCATCCACTCGGCAACGGCGCCGAGGCGTACTACACGTACGAGAGCGGCGATTCGGTTTCGTTCCAGCTGCCGGGCGGGAAGACCATCCTCGTGCGCGAGCTGCGCGTGCAACCGCGCACGTCGAGCTGGAACCTCGTTGTCGGATCGCTGTGGTTTGATGTGTCGACGGGACAGCTCGTGCGCGGCGTGTATCGCATGGCCGAGCCGAGGGATATGATGTCAGTCGCCAAGGAAGAAGACGGCGAGGATCCGGAGAAGGACATACCCGGCTGGATCAAGCCGATGATTCTCCCCATGACCGGCGGCATCGATGTGATGACAGTCGATTACGGTCTGTACGAAGGACGCTTCTGGCTGCCGCGCATGCAGACTGCAGAAGGAAAGGCGCGCGCGGGAATCATGCGCTTTCCGTTCGAGCTGCGCCAGCGCTTCGATTACGAGACCGTCAACGCGGATCTGAAAGTCCCGCCGATTCAACTGAATGTTGCAGACACAGCGCATGGCGTGGCTGCACGAAGGGCGCGCCGCGAGGCACGTGACAGCGCGTGCGCGAACGGTGCAACGTATCGCGAGACGACACGCACGTCGCACGAGAATTCGGTCAGCATGCTGGTCCGCGTTCCCTGTGACACCGCATCGCTCGCAACATCGGCGACGCTTCCGAAATCCATCTACGACAGACCCGATTCGCTGTTCGGCGACGGTGACATCGACGCACTCGTCGCCAACGCACTGTCGTTGAAGCGTCAGGCCGGAAGCACGGGCTTCGCGCCACCGGTCGTGCAGTACGGTCTTCCATTCACGCGCTACAATCGCATCGAGGGACTCTCGACCGGTCTGCGCGTGGACGACGACATGGGGAGCGGCTATTCGAGTCACGCGATCGGACAGCTGGGATTCGATCTCTCGCCCAACGGCGAGCTTGGCATCTCGCGCACCAACGGTCGCGAGACTTACGGCGTGAACGCGTATCGACGTCTCAATTCCGCGAACGATCTCGGACGCGATCCATTCAGTCTGAGCTCGTCGCTGTCCGCGTTGATGTTCGGCCGAGACGACGGCGTGTATTACAGATCGTGGGGCGCGGAGATGGTGCACGATCAGGAAGAAGGATTGCTCAGCAGCTGGCGTCTCTTCGGCGAGCAGGAGTTCGGTGCGCGCACCAGGACCCACTTCTCGCTCGGCGGCAAGCTCGGCGGCGGCTACTTCCCGAACAACATCGACGTGGAGAAGGGAAGCGTCGTCGGACTGTCGTTGCTCAAGCACGGATCGCATGGTGAAGATCCGGACGGACTCAGGCTCTTCTCCAACCTCCGCATCGACGGAGCAGCCGGCACCTTCGATTACACCCGTGGCATGGCCGACGTCACGGTGATGCATCCGCTCGCCGGTCCCGTCACCGCCGCGCTGACCCTGAGCGGCGGCACCTCCGGCGGACACGTCCCCGTCCAGCGGCTCTGGTACCTCGGCGGCACCTCCACCGTGCGTGGCCAGGACGTCGGCGCCGCGGTCGGCGACGCCTACTGGCTCTCGCGCCTCGAGCTCGGCCTGGGCAGCGTCTTCGCCAAACCCGTCGTTTTCGGCGACCTTGGCTGGGCCGGCGACCGGCACCGCTGGAACGAGGGCGTGGTCCCCGTGAGCGGGGCCGGCATAGGGGGATCCTTCATGGACGGGCTGATCAGGCTCGATCTGGCCAAGGGGATCCGCCCCCGGGGCGGGGTCCAGGCCAGCCTGTATCTGGACGCCCGCTTCTAGATAGGTTAACCT
>DATNCZ010000445.1:0-2614 GCA_035553335.1 Gemmatimonadaceae bacterium | reverse complement strand
GACGTCCAGGGATGGAGAGAGGACATCGATGGAAGAGGAACGCATGGATGAGACAATCCGGCAGACGCTTGCCGCGTCACGGCGACCCCCTGAGCCACCGCTCGACGCGATGTGGGCCCGGATAGAGGAACGGGTTTTCGGTGACGCGAAACCACCGCTCGTTCTGCACACTCGTACATCACGCTGGCTCACCCCGACGCTCGCCGCGGCTGCCGCTCTCGTGTTTGGCGTTGGCCTCGGCTGGTACGCCGCACCGCGCAATGTCGTAACGCCCATCGTAACATTACCCGCCCCGACAGCTGCAACACCACAGCGCACTGCGTCCGCGGAATCGATCCCGTCGAACACGGAAAACGCGAAGACAGTCACGAGTACGCGTCCATCTCGAGTAACGGAGCCGGCGCGGGATACACGTTCTGTCGCTACAGCTGGCACGCCCGATCCGGCCGCCGCACGACTCGCATCCCAGTTCAATGATGCCGGCAGCGGATCCGAAATGAGCCGCTACCTCGCACAGACCACCGTGCTGCTCGCTTCGCTTCCATCCGATCACGCAGCGACTTCAGCCGACACTGCCGTAGCAACGCGTGCCGGCGAGTTGCTTACGCAGACCCATCTGCTTCTCGACTCGAGGGCCGGCAGTGATCCAACGCTTCACCGGCTGCTCGAAGATCTCGAGCTGGTGCTGGCGCAGGTCGCGCGACTACGCGGCCAGCGCAATGGAACGGATCTCCAATTGATTCATCAGACGCTCACCGCCCACGACGTACTTCCGCGCGTCCACGACGCGACGATCGAAGCCAGCATCACTGACTGAGGATTGACCGAACATGCGTACCTATACTTCGCGCCTTGCCGCACTCATCTCCATCACGTCGGCCGTGTCGCTTCTGGCATCGGTCGCTCCGGCACAGACACCGGCGCCGACAATCGCCCCTGTTTCGCCGGACGCCATTGCACCGATCCCTCGGCTAGACGATCTCGAGTGGATCGATTCCGAGCTCCCACTCGCGGCCTCGGCTGCTCGCATCGCGGCGGACGATGCGTGGAAGGCCACTGCGAAACTTGCCCCCATGGCTGCAAGGCTCGCGTTGCCATCTTCCGACTTCGACTTCGATTTTGACTATGCGCCACGCGCGTTCGCCGGACTGAGCGAGTCTCCCCGGGCAGCATGGGCCACGGACGACCCGGCCGATTCACTGTATCGGCTCGCGCGCCAGACTCTCAACTCGGGCGAGTATCGCAGAGCTGCTCAGCTGTTCGCGCAGATTACGAGGCAGTACCCAACGTCGCAATACCGTGCGGATGCCGCCTACTGGCGTGCATTCGCGCTCTATCGCATAGGTGGAATTGCCGATCTGCACGAGGCGCTCCAGGCACTCGACTCCGCTGGAATGGACAGTACCAGCGCATCGGCAAAAAAGGCCCGTGCCAGGACGAGCGAAATGAAGATGACGATGGTCGCTCCGGCGGCCGGTCCCGGCGCCACGCGAGCGACGACTTTCTATGTGGACTGGGGAAAATCGTCCGACCGGGAATCGGCGGTGCTCGCAACCCGAATCCGTGGAGCGCTCGCGGCACGCGGTGATGCAACTGCCGCGGCCCAGATCGCGCGTACCGCTGATTCGAGCGCGACATCTTGCGACGACGAGGATGCGCAGTTGCGTGTGGAAGCGTTGAACGCTCTCGTCCAGATGGATCCCAAGAATGCCGACCCCGCGATCGCAAAGGTGCTCGCGCGCCGCGACACCTGCTCGGCGCCACTTCGCCGCGGCGCACTTGCGCTGATCGCGCGTTCGAGTGACGCGCACAGCACGGATCTGTTGATCGGCACGGCGAAAGCCGATCCGTCGCTCGAGGTCCGCGCCGAAGCGATCCGCCTGCTCGGTCGCGCGCCGGACGATCGCGCGACCGCGGCGCTCGTGGGTTTTGCCACGTCGACGGACAAGCCACCCCTTCAACGCATTGCCGTGCGCTCGCTCGCCGCACAGCAGTCGCCAGCATCTGCCCAGGCACTCCGCAGCCTCATGGCGCGCACCGACGTATCGGACGACGTGCGCATCACCGCGCTGCATTATGCGGGCAAGAACGATCTTCAGATCGGCGACCTGACGAAGATGTACGATGCGTCGGCCGACAGATCCACGCGTCAGGAAATCATCTCGCTGCTCGCGCAGCGGCCTGAGCCGCAGGCTGCGGACAAACTCGTCGAGATCGCACGCACGAGCACCGATCCCAGCATGCGGCGGGAGGCAATATCTGCTCTCTCACGAAAGAAGGACCCGCGCGTCACCAAACTCCTCCTCGACATTCTCAATAAATGAAAACTCAGCGATTTCTCATCGGGCTTGGCGCGCTCGCGCTCGCAGTCTCGTTCACTGGCGCGCCGAACACGCTGGATGCACAGGCGCTCGCGTCACGTATCAATTCGAGCTCGGCCGCACGCGTGCAGTTCGAGTTTGCCGGGCGCCCTGACGTGTGCGGTGACGGTCAGGCGTTTCTCTCGACCGGCGGTGGGTCGTCATACTATGGCCAGGTGAACGTCATCGACGGCGTCACGAGTCAGCCATGCACCGCCGGTCCGGTTCGTGTGGTGGTCGACCGCGCGGACGGG
>DATNCZ010000444.1:0-2940 GCA_035553335.1 Gemmatimonadaceae bacterium | reverse complement strand
CCCTCTTGGGCTGGATGCAGGCATTCGGGACGGTGCTGCGCATCGGCGTCGAAGGCACAAGTTCGTACGGGGCTGGGCTGACTCGCTCGCTCCGCCGCCGCGGCGTTACCGTCGTCGAGGTCAATCGCCCGAATCGGCAGTTGCGCCGCCAGCGTGGCAAGTCAGATGCGGTCGATGCTGAGGCCGCAGCACGTGCGGCCCTGGCCCAAGCATCCGAGCGCGTACCGAAGTCGCAAGACGGTGCCGTCGAAATGCTCCGGCTCGTTAGGCTCCAGCGACGCTCAGCCATCGATGCGCGGACGCAGGCGGCCAATCAGCTCCACGCCGTGATCGCGAGCGCGCCCGAGTCGCTCCGTGCGCGGCTTCGCGATCGCAGCATCGCCGATGTGGTGGACGAGCTCCGGCAGCAACGGATGCCCCGTGTGCAGCGTGTCCGATCCGCCGCGAGTGATCTCCGAGACATGACCCGACTCATTCTGCGCGGACTCGCTGCGCGGTGGTCCCAGTTGAACGCCGAGATCCGCACACTCGACACGTACTTGAAGCGGCTGATCGAGCAGGTCGCTCCGGCATTCCTCACGCGGCCGGGCATTGGCCCTGAGGTGGCGTCGACACTCCTCGTAGCCGCCGGCGACAATCCCGACCGGCTTCGAAACGAGCGCTCCTTCGCGGCACTCTGTGGCGTCGCGCCGCTCGACGCCTCGTCGGGGCGTCAGCAGCGGCATCGTCTCAACCGTGGTGGCAATCGCGACGCCAATCGCGCACTCTGGGTGATCGCGTTCGTGCGATGGCGGATGCATCCGGAAACCAAGGCGTACGCAGCACGGCGCATGTCCGAGGGTCGCACGAAGCTCGAGATACTGCGCTGCATCAAACGGTACATCGCTCGCGAAGTCTTCAAACTGCTCCGCACGGCGTGCGTCAACATGCCACACGCCACGCTGGCTTGACAAACATAGGAGCATCAATGCCGTGGCCGAGAGTTTCTTCGCCACGCTCAAGCGCGAGCTCCTGCCTAACGCCAACCGGGCGACGCGCGAGGAGGCGCGCACCCCCCGTGTTCGAGTACATCGAGGTGTGGTACAATCGCCAGCGTCGGCGCTCGAGCCTGGGCTATCTGAGTCCCGTCGCCTACGAACTCCAGCAGGAGTTCACCCAAGCAGCATAAACTGCGTGTCTACGAAACCGGGGGAAGCCCACTGCTCTGTGCTCGTGATTCCTGCAATCGGTACGTCCAACAGCGCGTGCGCCCGATTCCCACCGGGGAAAGACGCACGCGCGCTCCACATCACGAGTTGCTTCTTATCGATCTCTAGGCTAGGCATACGTCTGCCCACGGTCCGCCACACCGTCAATCAATCGCGCAGTACCCAACGAGTCCAAATGGCGCCGAGACTCGCCGAACTCAGCAGCGCGACTGCTGTTCGCGTTTCCGCGTCCGGCCTTCCGCCGTACATTCAGCGCCCCGCGTCATCCGTGTTGTCTGCGTGCCTAACAGATAGTCAGCGAGCTGCGATTTGTTTCTGCGGCAGTTCGGCGTTGTCGTGGTACGGGCTGTGGCTCGAGCAGCGAATGGCTAACGCACGGCTGCCTGGGCACATTCCCCTACGTCTTTCCGTCATCATGGCCGCGCCACCGGAGTAGGGATCCGCGGCGCCGATGCGCCAACGACAGCAGTCAACGCGGAGCAACCCGTCGAATAGGCGCGGCTGCGAGACGCGCACACCGCAACGCCGGCACTGGTAGACGGAGCTTCTTCTTCACATATTCCGTTCATGGAGCGGCGCGACATGACCTATCGTATCGTCCCGCTTGCAAGCGAGGAGGCGCGCGACGCGCGGCTCGGCGCGACCGTCGACCAGCGCCTCGACATGCTGGCCGAATTGTCGAAGCTCGCGTGGTTGGCGACGGGCCTTCCCTTCCCGCGTTACGACAGGCGGCACATGCCAGTACGCCTTACCACCCTACGCGAACAAGGTCGGTCGGAACAGCGGTGATCGACGACTTCCGCGATTTTCTTCGCGAGCTCATGGCCGCGAACGTGCAATTCCTGGTCGTCGGCGCTCACGCGCTGAGCGTGCACGGCGTCCCGCGCGCGACGGGCGATCTCGATGTCTGGATGCGGCCGGATGGTGACAACGCAGCGCGACTCATCACCGCGCTGGAGCGATTTGGTGCGCCAACGACGGAGTTGAACATCAGCGCCGCGGACTTCAGCAAGCCCGAGATGGTCGCGCAGCTCGGCGTCCCGCCTTACCGAATCGACATCCTGACGTCGATCAGTGGCGTGGATTTCGATGCAGCCTGGTCCGATCGCACGAACGGAGAGATCGCCGGCGTGTTGGTGCCAATTCTTGGGCGCCGGTCGTTTGTCATCAACAAGCGAGCGGCTGGCCGCACGAAGGACTCCGCCGATCTCGAAGCGCTTGGGGAGTCATAACTGTCGCACCGCGCAGGCCATCGCAGCCCGGCGCTGCGTGCCGGCCCGCGGCCTCAGCGCGGCGGCGCGACCGGACTCACCACCGGCGCACTCACCTGCGCCATGGCCGAACGCAGCTTGGGCAATTCCGTCGAGATGATGTCGTTCAACTTGCCGATCGTCGCGATGAGCTGCTTCTTCGATTCCTCGAGCGTCCGCTGCTCGGCGTCCGTCGGCACTGCCGACGAGGCCTCGAGGCCGCCTAACAGGTCGTACGCGTTGCCGATCGCGGTGCCGTACGACTCGCCGAACCCGCGGTGCACCGCTCGCAGCAGCGTCGAGACGTGATTCACGATGCTGTCGGCGGCCGAGCCCTTCCGGTTCCCAACCAACGCACGCGCACGCGATACCTCTGTGTCAACTTCCGCGAGTGCGCGCTTGCCATCGCGGAACGCACGCGTCAGTGAGTCGACCTCGGCGCTCATGTCCTCGCGCGCGCGTAGCGCATCGGCCGTCGTCGC
>DATNCZ010000443.1:0-12421 GCA_035553335.1 Gemmatimonadaceae bacterium | reverse complement strand
TGTTGTTCGGAATGACGCCTTTCGTGTTCTCATTGCCGATCGAGAGACGGCCGGTTGCACGGTCAGTCCCACCGCTGAACGCGATGTTGTTGTTCCATGTCTGACCGGTCTGGAAGAAGCTGCTTACGTTGTTGGGGTGCGCAATCCACGGGCTGGGCTGCAGCACGCCGTTGACGACCGGGCTGTCGAACTGGGTGCACGGCTGAGTCTGATCGTACGTCGTCGAGTTCGGGGCTGTCGTGAAAATGCAACCCATGGTGCGCCCGTCGAGCCGGGGACCGAAGCTCTGATCGTTGAAGTCCTGCGTACCACCACCAGCACCGTCAACGAACTGGAACTGGCCGCCCGATCCCTGTCCATAGAGATTCTGGAACTTGGGTTCGATGGAAGGCGTGTCGAATGTTACACTCGACGTGACCGCGGTCTGGAAACCGTTCGCGCTTGCACTGCCGCGCTTGGTAGTGATGAGAACGACACCGTTAGCGCCGCGCGATCCGTAAATTGCAGCGGCGTTCGGGCCCTTGAGCACCGTCACCGTCGCAATGTCGTTCGGATCGATGTCGTTGATGACACTTCCGAAATCGACGTTGCTACCGCCCAGTCCACCGCCGTTGGGGCTGCCGCCGCGACCGCGGTTGGAAACTGGCGTGCCGTCGACGATGAACAGTGGATCGTTGTTGCCGGTAATCGAGTTGGCACCGCGGATCGTGATCTTGGTCGAGCCACCCTGCGTGCCCGAGCCAGTGATCGCAACGCCGGACACCTTGCCTTCCAGCTGATTGACGATGTTCTGATCGTGCGTCGCATTCAGCTGCTCGCTGGAAACCTGCTGAATCGCGGTACCCAGCTGGCTCTTCTGCTTCTCGACGCCCAGTGCAGAAACTACGACGCCGGTAAGGCTCGTAGCGTTTGCCGTGAGCGAGAAGTCCTGTTGTATGTTACGCCCCGATGTAAGCGTCACTCTAACCGTCTTCGGCGCGTAGCCGACCCGACGCGCAGTTAGTTCGACCGCCTGACCGGTCATCCGTGCCGCTGACACGTTGATGGTGTACACGCCCTGGTCGTTGGTATATGCGCCGAGACCGAGCGAAGAAATCGAGACGCTTGCTGCAGTCAGCGGCGCACCGCTTTCCGTCAACACGCGTCCCGATATTGTACCGCCTTGCTGTGCTGCTGCTACGGAGGCAACCGTTGCCAACGCAGCCGCTACCGAACTGATACGCTTGAACAACCTAAGCATGGTTCCTCCAGGGTTGCCCCTGATAGGTGTGACATGACCACACGGACGAATTACGACGTTGGGAACTGGACATTCCCCGACTCACTCCTCTTGAGAGATTGGTAAAAGATTGCAGCCGGACTGACTTGTTTACGTTGTAAGGAAAGCGTTCGGCCGGCACTCGTTGGCACAAAGGGTACGACCATATGTCTTTTGTGTCAATGAAAGCCCCAGGTATAGGGGATGTTTACTCACTGTAAATCCGCTGCAACGATCGTGAACGCGAGAGTGAACACCGCGTCAACATCGTACGCCAACGCACGCATGCGGCAGTACTACTGCCGCATGCGTGCGTTATATACTATTTGCGTAGTAGTGAGGATCGACCAAGCGATGCGGAGCGATCACGCATGCAGTCGCTGTATCCTGTAAAGCGGGAATCCATCCGTCGTCGATCAACTCGCTGTTGACAGTGGACCTCGGGACACATAATGTGGGTTCCCTCTTCAGCGCCCACCGCACCCCCGCCTTCGCGGGGGTGACGTCTTTTTGCGCGTAACGAAAGAAGCTAGAACTTCACTGTTGGCGTGGTCGCGCTGCCGGGTGCGGCTTCGTAATACGTCCGCGCCTTTGCACCTGTCACCTTTGCGGTGATCGCTTGCGGGAAGGTTCTTATGTACGTGTTGTATGCCTGCACCGCGCTGTTGTAATCTCCGCGCGCCACTGCCACGCGGTTCTCCGTTCCGGTCAGCTCATCCTGCAGCGCGAGAAAGTTCTCGTTGCTCTTGAGCTGCGGATAGTTCTCGGCGATCGCCAGGAGCCGTCCGATCGCGCCAGTCGCCGCCTGATCGGCCGCGGCCATCTGTGCGGGGTCTCCAGTCTTCACCGCGCCTGCAAGCTGCGCGCGCGCGTTGGCGATGCTGATGTAAACGGTGTCTTCCTGCTTGGTCACACCCTTCACGGTGTTCACCAGGTTCGGAATGAGGTCCGCACGACGCTGTAGCTGAACCTGGATCTGCTGCTTGGCCGACTGAGCCTGCTCGTCGAGGCTCTGGATCTTGTTATAGCCACAACCGGTCAGCAGGAGGGCGGCCGGTAGCATCCATGCGAGAAATCTGCGCTGCCTGATCATCGGTAGTCCTCTCAAGGTCTCGTGTTCGGAAGGGCGGACACGTAGGCCGTCACCGCTTCCATTGCTGTTAAATATGCGCCGAGCACCACCTGCGCGCGCTCCCTGGGGATGGCCTTCGAGTCACGAAGCTGCTGTGCCACGGCCTCGAACGGAGCTGCATCTATCCCACTTAATGCCGCGACCTCCCGGGCAATCTCGGCGTATCCGTGGGGCGGGGTGCGGCCGGCCAGACGCAGTATTCCGCGGAAGACAACCATGAGAGTGCTGAGGCTCGCGGTCATGAGCTTTATCTGCTCGCTCGAGTCGTTGCCGGCAAGCAGCACCGCGCCTCGCAACCTGAGCAGCACTCCCATCGCCTCGCGCTCCAGCTGCAGCCGAAGGTCGTCGTGCGCGACGGAGATTCCCTCGAACGGCGGTTCGCCATACAGAACCTTGTTGCGCTCCAGTATGTCCGCGTACTCCATCGCGAATATGTCGCTGCAGGAGCGCCACTCCCGCTGGGTAAAGGTCATCGGCGGATGATTGCCTGCGTCTCGCCAGGCCCGTGTCACGGCGGAGAGCTCGCGCAGCCGGCCGAGCGGTACGTCATCCACGATAATCAGCACGTTGAAGTCGGATCGCTTCGCGACATGCTCAGCGCCTCCAGCCGCGGCGGATCCGTATAGCACTACCGAGCGCAGCGAAGTGCCGTAGGCGGCGCGGAGTTGGGTTACGAGTTCATCGAGTGTCATAGTGTGCTCCCGAGAGACAGGCGCGGATATATCCGCGCCCCACCGACGCCGAGGGATCGGCCGTCGAGGGTCCTACCAGCTTCCGCCACCACCGCCCCCGCTGAACCCGCCGCCTCCGCCGAAGCCGCCAAATCCACCTCCGCCGCCACCACCAAATCCACCTCCGCCGCCGGAGAAGCCACCGAATCCGCCTCCCCCGCCCCACGGGATGAAGATCGGGAGGCAGCCGCCACAACCACCGCCGCGGCGACCGCGACGAAGATTACTCAGCACGATGACAACGAACACGATCGCCAGGAAGATCATCTGCGGAGGGAAGCCTCCGCCACTCGGCTCGGGCGCCGCTTCGGGCTCCGGCGCCTGAAGCGCGGTGTCGAGCGTGAAATGGAACTCGTTCGCAAAGCGCTGCGCGGTGAGGAGCGTCAGCAGCTGGATACCGCGGCCGTAATCCTTCTGCTTGAAAAACGGGATCGCCTGTCGGCACATGGTGCCGGCGTCGGCGTCGGTAACGAAACCTTCGGCGCCATTGCCGACGAGTATGAAGCACTCACCCCTGCCGTCGGAGTTGGTCTCCTTGGGGACGACCAGGATCACGGCGCCAGCGTTGCGGGTCGGGTCGCCCGGATTACCGATCTTTCCGACCTTCCACTGGCGTCCGATCTTGAGCGCAACGTCGGACGGGGCGTAGTCGCCGATGTCGGGGAGCGTGACAACGGTGAATTCGCCGCGCGACTTGTTGCGCACATCGCTGGCGATCTGTTCGATGTGGGCCGCGGCGTCGGCCGGAATTACATGGGCGAAGTCGTTGACCAGCCCCACCGGCTGCGGGATCGTCGGACCACTCTGGACGAGGAGCGCCAGAAGCGCCGATTGAAGTAGGGTCTGGAGCACCATAGTATTTACGGCATGCGTACTACACTAGTCAACGGACTCGCTGGACTCTCGCTCGCGGCCTCGATCACATTTGTGTCTCTTGGCTGCGCCAAGCCGAACGGTCACGCGGCGAGTGACACGCCGACAGCGGCTGGATCGCCGGTGGCGGTGGCAGGCGCGCTCACCGACTCGCTTTCCAGAACGGCGGACTCGAGTCGCATCCAGGGATCGCCATCGGCGAAGATCTGGGTGATCGAGGTGAGCGACTTCCAGTGCCCGTACTGCAAGGAATGGCACGACGCCACATATAAGATGGTACGCGACGATTACGTGAAGACCGGCAAGGTACGCATGGCGTACGTCAATTTCCCACTGTCGATCCACGCGCACGCACATCAGGCTGCGATCGCGGCGATGTGCGCGGGCGCGCAGAACAAGTTCTGGCAGATGCACGACGCACTGTTCGCGTCGCAGTCGAGTTGGGAAGTGCTCCCAGATCCTGCGGCGACGTTCGATTCGCTGGCCAAGTCTGTCGGGGTCGATGAGGCAAGGTATCATGCGTGTCTCAGCTCGCCGTCGATCGCCGCACTGGTTGCCGGCGATCAACAGCGCGCGAAGGGCGGCGGCGTGACTGCAACGCCGAGTTTCTGGGTTGGCGGCAAGCTGATCGAGGGTGCGATTCCGACGAGCGAGATGAAGGCTGCAATAGATCAGGCCCTCGAAGCGACGAAGTGAGTTTGAAGTGAAAGGCACGGATGCAGCCGTGCCCCACATTCACGAGCCATCTTTGCCATTGGTGAGTGTCGTTACCGGAGAGATCGGTAACACGGATTCCCGCTTCCACGGGGATGACGGTAGCTGGGATGACGGAGCGAGCAGCTCTTGACTCCCTGGCTTCGCGTAGCGTACGGCGCAGCTGCAAGAACGGCGGAGATGATCAGTCTCGTGACGCCGCGCAGGACGGAGAGCAAGCTTGCCAGAGCGTTCGTCGCGCGACGGGGAATCAGGCGACGTTACCGGAATTGGGGCGCCAAGGGACGTGACAGGTCGCGGCCGCTGTTGTGGATTCACGCAGCCTCCGTCGGCGAGGGGCTCATGGCGTTACCCATAGTTCACAGTGTCCGGAGAGCCCTGCCCAACGTGCAGATTGCATACACGTTCTTCTCGCCCAGCGCGGAACCACTCGCGAAGCAGATGGGTGCGGACTTCAGTGACTATCTGCCGTTCGATTCCGCCGGTGCCGCGCGAGTGGCCATCGACGCGCTCGATCCGACGGTGCTGGTGTTCACGAAGGGCGATGTGTGGCCGGCGCTGGTCCGGGAAGCGTCATCGCAGGGGGTCAGACTCGCGCTCGTGAGTGCTTCGATTCCCGCGAGCTCGCTACGCAAGAGCTCTGTCGGGTCGATGATAACGCGCGATGCGTACCGGGCTCTGGACGCGATTGGCGCCGCGAGTACGGACGATGCTGCGCGTATCGTCGAAGCCGGTGCGCGTGCCGATCGCGTGCGCGTGACTGGTGATACGCGCTACGACCAGGCGTGGGCTCGCGCACGCACGGAGCCACGCAACACGGAGATTATCGCTGCACTTGCTTCATCGCGTCCGACTCTCGTCGCGGGCTCGACGTGGCGCTCCGACGAGCGCGAGCTGTTCGCGGCGTGGCGAGCGGTGCGTGCGCAGGTGCCGGACGCACGCCTCATAATAGCGCCACACGAATTGGCCGAGGGCCACATCGCAGCGATCGAACACTGGGCGAGGGCCAGCTCGCTATCCGCTGCACCGCTCGCGTCCGCAACAGCATCGACGGACGTGATAATCGTCGACCGTCTTGGCGTACTCGCAGATCTGTACGCGCTCGCCACGGTTGCGTACGTCGGGGGCGGATTTCACGATGCGGGGCTGCATTCACTCGTCGAGCCCGCGGTATTTCGCGTACCGGTGATCGTCGGTCCCCGGCACGAGAACTCGCGCGACGCTGCCCTCATGCTGGCGACCGGTGGCGCCGTTAGTGTCGATGATGCACGGCAACTGTCACGCACGCTGATTCGTCTCTTCAGCACCGAACAGGAGCGCGCCGACCGCGCGGACGCGATCGGTGCGGTAGTCGCGGGCGAGCTAGGCGCCGTCGACCGTACTTTCGAGGTCGTTCGGGAGTTGCTGCGGGCGGTGTAGGTAGAATCCCTGCACGAGATGCACGCCGAGCGCCTTCACGACCTCGTATTCCTGCTCGTATTCGACGCCTTCCGCGATCACCATCGCGCCCTGGTCATTGGCAAAACGAACCAGTGTGGCGACGAGGTCCTGCTTGATGAAGTTGGTGTCGATTCCGTTGATGAGCGATATGTCGAGCTTGATGAAATCCGGCTCCAGGTTCGCGATGGAGCCGAGGCCGGCGTAGCCGCTGCCTGCGTCATCGACCGCGAAGCGGAAACCCCTGTCGCGGAACGCGCGCAGTCGCTCGCGGAACTTGGGGTAATCCTTGATCGCAGTGCGCTCGGTGATCTCGATGACCACGCGGTGGGCGTCGGACGCGCCGAGTGCCGTGTCGCCGAACTCGGGATCGGCGAAGTCGTGCGGATCCACATTCACGAACAGTGCTTCGCCCGGCTTGAGCAGCTGAGATATTCCTTCGACCGCGCGGTCCCGGCACAGCCGGCTCAACTCCCAGATCAGGCCTGCGCGCGCGGCGACCTCGAACATGACCTCGGGTCGCCGCAAGGACCGCATCGATCCGCGCGCAAGCGCCTCGTAGCCGAACACTCGTCCATCCGCTGCATGCACGATTGGATGGTAGTCCACGTACACCGCGCGCGCCCGCAGTGTCTCGCGCAGATCATCGACGAGTCGCGCTCGCTCGCGCTGCTCCAGATTGTGTGCGTTGCTCGCAGCGTCGCGGATTCCACGATATACGACGCGTTCGAGGCGTGCCTTGGGATCGTACTGCACCACTGCGCGTCCAACATAGAGATCGAACAACGATGCGACGTCGGCGCCATGGATGCGCTCGAGCGCGTCCGCGATTCCTTCATTCAGCCGCGCGATGAGCGGCTCGCCGATGTAGCCGTCGTCCCCGTCTTCGCGTCCAGGCGGTTCGTTCGGCGGAACGTAGAACAGCAGGAAATCGTCGTCGTTCGCATGGCTCAGGGCGAGACGCGCGGCGCGCAGTGGTGTTTCCGCGAGAATGACAGCCAGCTCGCGCGCGGTGGTGTCGAGCACGGCGTCGAGCTTCTCCCATCCGTAAATCTCTTCGATCTTGGCGTAGCGGTCGAAGTTGAGGTACAGGATCACAAGTGCGCCGCGATCCTGCACTGCGCCGCGCAGGCTGTCGATCGCGGCAGCGAGGGTGGGCATCGCGTTGCGCGCGTCCTTCTCGGGAAACGCCAGAGACGCCGCCGCTACGGAATCACCTACGCGGCGGCCGAGTGGCGGCCCACCGACGTACTTGGCGGTCACGCCTGAATTGCCGGACTCGCGGGAGCTGTCGAGTCTGTCGGACGGTCCGGACGCGCCGCAAGCGTCGCCACATTTCGCCGCAGCGCGGCAAGCAGCTTCGAGAAATCCAATGGTTTCTCCAGAAAGTCATCGGCGCCGGATTGCAAGGCAGTCCGCTTGTCGGAGAGGTCGCCGTGCGCCGTGACCATAATAACGCGAATGCCTGCTGCGCGGGCTGGATCGCTCTTCATCAGTCGGCAGACTTCCCAGCCGTCACGTCCGGGCATCATCACGTCGAGAAGGACCACGTGCGGATCCACCTCGCGGAATCTGCGCAGCGCATCATCACCGTCATACGCCACTTCGACGGTGTATTCCTTCGTGGATTCCAGATACTGTCGGATGATGTCGGCGTTGTCGCGATTGTCATCCACGACCAACACGCGCAGGAGCTTATCAGGCATCGGTCCCTTTGAGCCAAGGTCAGAGGGAAACAAGTGCAAAAGGGAGACCCGAACGGTCTCGTGCGACGCTGCACCGCGATGACCGCGGCGAACAGGCCGGAAATATCGATGACGAGCGCTGGCGGTCGCCAGCCGACCTGCCATCGGCAGGCGGCCTTGCCGGCTCTCCGGACGCCCGTCCGGGGCTCCAGTGCTCGGCGACGTGGCGAGGAGAGGGTCGGCAGCAGATGGATTCCCGCTTTCGCGGGAATGACGATCAGCCGCGTTTTCGCGGGGACGACGATCCTCCGCTGACGCGACGTACAACACGCACGCAGCGGCGCGTGCCTGGACTGCGTTACGCCGCTGCTGCCTTCTCCGTCACGATGCGCACGTGATCGTCGGCGACCTGAAGGAAGCCGCCCTCGACGTGGAATCGGTGAGTTACGCCATGACCGAGGCGCAACTCACCATTACCGAGCACCGCCATCATCGCAGCGTGGCCGGTGAGAATACCGACTTCGCCGTCGAACGCCGGAGCGACGACCGAATCGGTCTCGCCCTCGAACAGCACGCGCTCGGGTGAGATCACTGATACTCGGAGCACCGGTCAGCCCTTGAGCTTGGCGGCGTTCGCGATCACGTCGTCAGCGCCGCCGGCCATGAAGAACGCCTGCTCCGGATACTGATCGAACTCGCCGGCAACGAGTCGCTCGAACGACGAGATCGTCTCTTCGAGCTTGACGTACTTGCCTGGAATTCCGGTGAACTGCTCGGCGACCGCGAACGGCTGCGACATGAAGCGCTGCAGACGGCGTGCGCGTCCGACGACGAGCTTGTCGTCTTCGGAGAGCTCGTCCATGCCGAGAATCGCGATGATGTCCTGGAGCTCGCGGTAGCGCTGAAGAATGCGCTGCACGTCCGTCGCAACTCTGTAATGGCGTTCACCGAGAATTGCAGCGTCGAGAATGCGCGACGAGGACGCGAGTGGATCGACGGCGGGATAGATGCCGAGCTCCGTGATCGCGCGCGACAGAACGACGGTGGCGTCGAGGTGCGCGAACGCAGTCGCCGGCGCCGGATCGGTGATGTCGTCAGCGGGCACGTAGATGGCCTGTACCGACGTGATGGATCCGTTGCGCGTCGAGGTGATGCGCTCCTGCAGCTCTCCCATCTCCGTCGCGAGCGTCGGCTGATAACCGACGGCGCTTGGCATGCGGCCGAGCAGCGCGGAAACTTCGGATCCGGCCTGCGTGAAGCGGAAGATGTTGTCGATGAACAGGAGCACGTCCTGGTTCTCGACGTCGCGGAAGTACTCGGCGACAGTGAGTCCCGACAGACCGACGCGGAGACGCGCTCCCGGCGGCTCGTTCATCTGTCCGTAGATGAGTGCGACGGAATCGAGAATCCCCGCTTCCTTGAACTCGGCGTACAGATCGTTGCCTTCGCGCGTGCGCTCGCCAACGCCGCAGAATACGGAGCGGCCACCGTGGCCCTTCTGCACGTTGTTGATGAGCTCCTGAATGACAACAGTCTTGCCGACGCCTGCACCGCCGAACAATCCGATCTTACCGCCCTTCACGAACGGCGCGATGAGGTCGACGACCTTGATGCCTGTCTCGAAGACTTCAGTCTTGGCTTCGAGATCCGCAAAGTGGGGCGGTGCGCGATGGATGGGCCAGCGAACGGCGTCAGCCGGAATGGCCGGACCGTTGTCGACCGGGTCACCGATGACGTTGAGGATGCGGCCGAGCGCCGGTGCGCCGACCGGAACTGTGATCGGCGATCCGGTATCGACTGCATCCATGCCGCGCTCGACGCCATCCGTCGAAGACATGGCAACGGTGCGGACCTGATTGCGTCCGATGTGCTGCTGTACTTCGACAGTGACCTTGATCGGAACGCCGGCCTGCGTCGTTCCCTCGATGCGGAGCGCGTTGTACAGCTCTGGCAGATGCTCGGACTCGAACTCCACGTCCAGGACGGGGCCGATGACCTGGATGATCTTGCCTATGTGGACTTCGGTTTCGATTGCGGTGGCGGTAGTCATGATGTGATCTCGATATATAGGCGTGCCGTGAGGCGTCGTCGTACTGCGGGCAGGCACGGGGGCCTGCTTTGGAACAACAGGCGCGGATACATCCGCGCCCTACCTGCGGTTATGGTCTTGCGTGTGGCGCGGTATTGGCGCGCCCTTTATTCCAGTGCGGCTGCGCCGCCGACGATCTCGGCGATTTCCTGCGTGATCTGTGCCTGGCGCGCGCGGTTGTACGTGCGACGCAGGACGTTGATCATGTCGCTTGCGTTATCCGTTGCGTTCTTCATTGCGGTACGTCGTGCACTCTGCTCGCCCGCCACTGTTTCGACGAGCGCGCGGTAGATCGAATTGCGTACGTAGAGCGGAAGCAGCTCTGTCAGAATCGCGTCGGCCGATGGCGCGAGTATGTAATCCCGCGCGATGCCGGTGCGCTTGGGTGGTGTGACGGGAAGCACCTGCTCCGCCGTAGCCGGTGTCGAGAGCGCCGAGTTGAACTTGGCGTACACGACATGGACAGCATCCAGCGCACCGCTGATGAAGCTCTCGATGAGCGAATCGGCCAGGCTGCGAGCGTCATTCGCGGTTGGCCGATCGGTGATGTCCGTCCGCGCGGTCGCAAGCTCGCGGCCGAGATAGCGGAAGAAGCCGATGCCCTTGCGTCCCACGATGTGCAGCTCGACCTCGGTGCCTTCCGACTCGAGACGCTGCACCAGGAGGCGCGCTTCCTTTATCAGATTCGCATTGAACGCGCCGGCGAGACCACGATTGGACGTGAGCAGCAGAACTGCCGCGCGCTTCGCGTGTGCCGGCTGCCGTAGCAGCGGGAACTGCTCGGCAAGATCCGGCGAGTACAGGTCGGAAATAACGTCCGCGAGCGACCGTGCGTACGGCCGCGCGCCGACAACGCGATCCTGCGCGCGCTTCATCTTCGATGTCGCGACCATTTCCATCGTGCGCGTGATCTTGCGCGTGTTCTCGACGGATTTGATGCGGCCTTTAAGCTCTCGTCCTTTCGCCATGCGTCGCTGTTATGACTCGATGCGGATCAGAAACCGGCGATCAGGCCGGCTTCTTCCGCGTTGCGTTGTAGCGTTCGATCGCGCGCTTGAGCTCGGCTTCGAGATCCTTGGAGAGCGCCTTTTCCGTGCGAATCTTGTCGCCGACCTGCGGGAACTGCGCCGACATGAATTCCAGGAATCCCTTTTCCCAATCGCGGATCTCCGCAACCGGCACTTCATCCACGAATCCATTCGTCACGGCGTAGATCACCATCACCTGCAGCTCGACCGGCATCGGCTGATACTGCGGCTGCTTGAGGATCTCGACGGTACGTGCACCACGATCGAGCTGCTTCTTGGTCGCGGCATCGAGATCGGATGCGAACGACGCGAATGCTTCGAGCTCGCGATACTGCGCGAGATCGAGGCGGAGACGACCGGCGACACCCTTCATCGCCTTGGTCTGTGCAGAGCCACCGACACGCGACACTGAGATGCCGACGTTCACCGCGGGACGAACGCCCGAGTAGAACAGATCGGCTTCGAGGAAGATCTGACCATCGGTGATCGAGATCACGTTGGTCGGGATGTACGCCGAAACGTCGCCGGCCTGCGTCTCGATGATCGGAAGCGCGGTGAGCGATCCACCCGGGGCGAAGATCGTCTTGCCGTCGACGACGCTCGCATCTTCGCTGAGCTTGGCGGCACGCTCGAGCAGACGGCTGTGCAGATAGAACACGTCGCCCGGATACGCCTCACGTCCAGGCGGACGGCGCAGGACGAGCGAGATCTGGCGGTAGGCCGCAGCCTGCTTGGACAGATCGTCGTACACGCACAGCGTCGCCTTGCCTTCGTTGTACATGAAGTACTCGGCCATCGCGCATCCAGAGTACGGCGCGATGTACTGCATTGGCGCGGGGTCGGCGGCGCTCGCAACGACGACGATGGTGTAATCCATCGCCCCGGAGCTGCGCAGGCGATCGACCACGGCTGCCACGGTCGAGGCCTTCTGCCCGATCGCGACGTAAACGCAGACGACGCCGGTTCCCTTCTGGTTCAGAATGGTGTCGATCGCAATCGCCGTCTTGCCGGTGCCGCGATCGCCGATGATCAGCTCACGCTGGCCGCGGCCGATCGGGATCATCGAGTCGACAGCCTTGAGACCGGTCTGGAGCGGCTCCTTTACCGGCTGGCGAACGATGATGCCAGGTGCCTCGCTCTCGACCTTGCGGGTGTGCTTGGCGTTGATGGGGCCGCGCTCGTCGAGCGGGCGGCCGAGTGCATCGACCACGCGGCCGATGAGCTCCGGTCCAACAGGGACTTCCAGCACGCGGCCTGTGCGGCGGACCTGGTCCCCTTCCTTGAGGATCAGGTAATCGCCCAGGATCACGGCGCCGATGTTGTCCTCTTCGAGGTTCAACGCCAGGGCGGTGATCAGCTCGCCGGTTTCGGACGAGGTGACGTTCAACATCTCACCCGCCATCGCCTTGGAAAGGCCGTAGATGCGGGCAATGCCGTCTTTCACTTCGAGGACCGTTCCTACTTCCTCGACCTT